>JAGOQV010000032.1:0-1565 GCA_018063145.1 Alphaproteobacteria bacterium | reverse complement strand
TGGTCACATAAGCAATTGCTAGACGTTGTCTCGCATACGCCCATTGAAACCGAAAAACTTTCCGCGTTCCAATCTGGCCTAGAATGGACAGATGCCGCACGGCATTTCGTACCGGAAAATGAGAAATGTTATACATGGTGGTCGTATCGCAACCGCGATTGGAAAGCTTCTAATAGAGGGCGGAGGCTCGATCACATTTGGGTCACTCCCCCGCTCAAAAAAAATCTGGCCTCGCATCATGTTTTGACGGAGGCCAGAGATTGGACGCAAACCAGCGATCACGCCCCTGTTGCGGTTAGCCTCTCTTGGTGAGAACGGCGATGGCTGTAATACGCCGCCCCGCTTCCTAGTATCGCCAGAATTGCGGCATGAACCAAGAGCCCATTGCCAATGCCCCATGAATCCGTGATGGTGCCAAACAACTGACTGGTCGGAATGAACATGAGCGATGTGGCAAGACTGGCCGTTGACAGGATGGTTGCCCGCCGCCCTGAATCAACAAGACGGTTGATAGATTCTTGCGCTCTGGGCATTCCGTAGGCAAAGAAAAACCCTTCAAGAGAAATCAGAAACAAGCCCAAATAGGTGTTTTTCATTCCCGCCACCAGCAGGAAAAGAATCATCACCGCCAACAAAATCTGCAGCGCAATCTTCCCTTTACAGGCAGGGAAAATTCTGTGGCCAAGACGCGCAGAAACTGCCGCAACCAGCATAACTCCAGCAAAAACCCACCCGTTGAACGACTCAGGAATTTTCATTTCTGCCATATATTGCTGAATGGCCCATAAGCAGATTTTGGTGGTCGAAAAAAGAAGCAACATGATAACAATCAGTCCCGCCACTTCACGGTGTCCGTGCAAGGCATAGACCATCGTCTCACGAATATCTGTGAGAGGATGTTTATCTGTGCGGATCTTATGGCGTTCTGGCTCAACCAGAAACCATGTCATCAGAACCGCCCCTGCCACAAAAAACAGCTCAACACTGAGGGGAAGATGGGCATCAATGGTATAGAGATAGCCGCCCAAGATACTGGCAAAGCAAGCCCCATAAAATTGAAAACTGATCCTCTTCCCTTCAATTTTTTTGTATTCAGATTCGCGGTTCCGACTCAGTAACGTGTCATACAACAAAGCCGAGTTTGCTCCCGAAGACAGGGCAACATGAATCCCGAGCAATATCTCACACGCGATAGCCTGCCAAATATTCGTCGCCCAGAAAAGCCCGAAAAATCCCGCAAAAGCAAGAAAAGCCGAGCCAATCAGGCAGTACCGACGCCCCCATGTGTCGGCCAGCCATCCGGTCGGGACATCAAACACAACAACTGTTGCCGAAAAAACACTTTCAATCAGCAGGAAGTCACGGAAACTCAACCCTATGACATCGCGGTAATAGGGAATGAGAACTGGCAGAATGACAATGCAGTTAATTAAAAACGTATAGACAAACATCAAACGGATATTCCGCTGACAGTCCTGCTCATTCATGACGAACCCCACTTCACATTGTACATAGGAATCGATGACGGATCGGTCATGGCGTAGTCAAAAACATCAATAGGAGCG
>JAGOQV010000031.1 GCA_018063145.1 Alphaproteobacteria bacterium | reverse complement strand
CCAAGTTTTTCAACAACGCAAATGTTCTCAGGAGAATCGTCTATTAAACATACATCCGATGCTTTCACATTAAGAAGAAATAAAACTTTCTCAAAAAATTCCACGTTTGGCTTAGCAACTCCTAGATCAGCCGCATAAAATATGTTTGAAAAAGACTTATTAAATCCAAGCTTTTCCCACAAATATTTTGCTCTTCTATGTTCTTGGTTTGTGGCAATATGGACCACACACCCTTTTTTAAGCAGATTGCGAGCCAAACTCAGAGCATCTTCGTTAATACAACTATCTTTTTCTAACCAATATTCAATAACATCTTCAGCCAGAAGAGTGGATCCAATTTGAGTAAGAAAATCTGACAACCCATCTTCAAGGCTAACCTTCCCAAGTATTATGCTCGGAAAAAACTTTTGAAAGAACACTTCTTCCAGTAAATCAACAGAAAGCCCAAGGTCCTCTTCCAAATCTCTTGTCCAAAGAACCCGCTTAGATGGGTCAGCGTTGAATCCATCTATGAGAACTCCATCCACGTCAAACAAGACGTGCTTCATGCTGCTTTCTCGCCATCTGTCTTCGGAGCAATGCTTTCTAGCAGAGCCGCAGTTTCGGCCGCATTGTCAATCGCCACCATACCAACTGTATGATAGCCCGCATCAACGTGCATCACTTCTCCGGTTACCCCTGCCCCAAGATCGGACAAAAGATAAAGCCCTGCATTTCCCACATCTTCAATGGTGACATTCCTCTTCAAAGGAGAGTTCAGTTCATTCCATTTCAGGATATAGCGGAAATCACCGATTCCAGAAGCGGCCAAGGTTTTAATCGGTCCGGCAGAAATCGCATTCACGCGCACACCATCGCCGCCCAAATCAGTTGCGAGATAGCGCACTGACGCCTCAAGGGCCGCCTTGGCGACACCCATGACATTATAATGCGGCATGACCCGCTCGGCCCCGTAATAAGTGAGAGTCAAAAGACTCCCCCCTGCTTTCATCAACGGAGCCGCCCGCTGGCACACAGCGGTAAAGGAATACACGGAAATATCCATGGTTTTTTGAAAATTGGCCCGCGTGGTGTTGAGGTACAATCCATCCAGTTCGTTCTTGTCCGAAAAGGCAATGGCATGAACAACGAAATCCAGCTTGCCCCATTTTTTCTCAATTTCAGCGAAGGCCTCGTCAATACTTGACTCATCGCCAACATCACAAGGCAAAACCAATGTCGAACCAACTTCTTCGGCCAAGGGGCGAACTCTTTTTTCTAAGGCATCCCCTTGATAGGTAAAGGCAAGCTCTGCTCCGTGTTCCGCTGCCACTTTGGCAATCCCCCACGCGATTGAGCGATCATTTGCCACGCCCATAATAAGGCCTCTTTTGCCAGCCATCAGCGAAGATGCAGTCATTTATTTTGTCCTAAAATCTTAAAGTTTTCTTAATTCTCAATGTATTGTGCACATTTATGCAGAAACGTCCAGAGTCCTCCCTTAAAGCAATTTAATTACATATTCTGTTAACTTCCTTTTGCTAGACTGAACGGGAATTTTATAGACAACACACGCAAAAACCGCAGTTGAGAATGGCATCATCTCCTCAGAAAACAATTGGCATTGAATCTCTCTGCGCCGCCATCGTAGCGGAGGCTTCGCGCAACTTCCCGGGGACGGAACTGCACTTTATTCTTCACCATATGGGACAACGCGAGGAGCAAACCGCAAAAATCCTCTCCAAAGTCTCTGGACACCCCGCCTATGCGGAAGCTCGGGGATTGTTGAAATTTAGAAAACTCAGCGGCGACCAATCGAGTTTCCTTGGTTTGGCCTTAGGTTATGAAAAGAAATTTTTAGGTCTTCGATCCGCGCCCAAAGGGCTTGCGTTTATTTCTATCAACTTGTCCGAACACGAAAACGAAGAAACAAAACTTCTCACCCTCTACCAACTGACTGGGCAGTTTTTGGATTTGATGGAGAGCTTGAAGAACGTCAAAAAACCTCCCGAGCGGGGCGTCATTATGCAGCCAAAAAGAAACAACCTCTCGGTTGCACGCAGCAATTTGAAGACTGATGTTTTCGGAGCTCTGCACATAGCAAGAGAGAAAAATTCCTCAATCATTGATGATCTCGCACGAAAACGCGGAATGGCATCAATCACGGCAAGGGCAGACCAACATCCAGAGGAATATCCTTTTCCTATTGCGATGGATGTCGTCAATTACGCTGTCGAACATCTTACAAATTCTCGCCAAGGATCTATGGTTATGGATTCGTTCCAGACAGCACAAAGCATTGTGCAAAGTTTTGAAAAAGAAAACTTGGAGACATGGATTCAGTTCACCAAATCCGCCCAAAGCATGGCGTGGAGCGGGTACACCCCCCAGCAAATTCTAGGAGCGGCCGTCCACACCTCCCCCAATCCATTTATTAAAGCCACAGGGCACTTGGTTGCCGAGGTCACAGATATTACTCCGTTGCCAGAGGAAAGCCTACCCTCTGGCTATAATCCTTATATTGCTGATGAGATCAACCAGATCAATCATCAACGCATGATCGAAGATACGCTTGATATGGTTTTAATCCATGCCGTAGAATCCGATAGCCACTTACCGCTGGTTCGCGTTGCCAATAATCAAAATGAAAATCTTGTCAAAGGACGTTTCTCCGGCTGGTGCGCCCACGCGCTGCAAGCAGCGGCCAAGGCATATATTGGAGCATCTCAACGAGGTGTGCCTGCCGATCTTGCCGCAAAAGTTGAGTTCCAAACTGTACAACAGAAGACCCAGTGGCAAGATCTTCAGCGGGTCACCGATTTTGTCATTGAACAGCATAGAAGTGGAGAGGGCGTGACGCTCTCCAGCGTTGCCCAGTGGTGCTCACAATCTCCAGAGCTGCGAGCCTTTACAGAGTCTATCAATCTAACTTTGAGCGATCCCACCTATGCTGCAAAACTAAAACTTTCTAACGATATGCCTTCCATAGGACCTGCACTGGCTGCCGCCCCGAGCGCAGCTCCACAGCCTTCTTACCAACCCTCCATGGGTATGGTCGCTGCCCCGCAGTTTTCTTTCGGTGGAGGCGGCATGATGGGTGGGACTCCTGCTGTTCGCAAAGCCTCTCCTCCCCCAAAACCGGAAGAAAAGCTTTTACTCGTAGAAGACGAAGAGTAGAGCCTCTCAAACAGAAAAAGCCGAACGCAATGTCGGCTTTTTCGAATACGACTATCTTTGCAATTCAACTAGTTTTGAATCTGCCAAGTTCCATCAGGATTGCGGCAAGCCGTTCCGGTTCCGGTTTCTTTTTGGCCACCAACATAGATGGTTTGGGTGTATTCGCGGCAATAGCGACCGGATGTGCTGGTCCCATCGCGAACAGGCGTGATGGTCCCCGAATTACCGGAGTCAGGGTTGTTCCAGCTTACCGTTTCGCCAACAGGAGCCGCATAGGCCCGCTGGGTTGCACGGTCGGCGTACGCACGATCAGCTGCATCAAGAGATTTTCCAATTGAGCTCCCAACAAGAGTCCCGAGCAACGTCCCAACGCCTACACCAACAAGCTGGCCTGAGCCTTTGCCAATTTTAGAGCCCACAACCCCACCAAGGATTGCGCCACTCACGCCACCAATGGTTTGCTTGGTCCCCAGATTGGCTCTTTCCTCTGGCGTACACGCTGCCACCGAAAGAGCTGCCATTACCATCAGGCTGAGAATTTTTTTATTCATAGTCGTCTTTCCTTTCAGATCGCCCCCTTCACCATGAAAGGGTTTCTTGATTATTGATTGCAGTTACAGGTTAGTTAAGAATCTATTGCAATTAGATTTGCTCCGACGGATAGTATCAATACAGCAGATCACACCCATACAAATTATATGACGCAACGTAACATGACCATTCCTTTCGATGCTAGTCCTTTTAATACACTTCAAAACTGGTTTCGGGAAGCCGAAGCCTCCGAACCAAACGATTCAACCGCCGCCTGTCTTTCAACCATTGGCCTTGACGGATTTCCGAATAGCCGCATGGTCCTCGTCCGCCACATCACGGCTCGCGGCTTTACCTTTTTTACCAATCTTGGCAGTCAGAAAAGCCAAGAACTTCGAGCCAACCCCTCCGCTGCCCTTTGCTTTCACTGGAAATCACTCCGCCGACAGATCCGCATCCGCGGGACCATCGAAGAAACAACAGAAGACCAAGCCGACTCCTACTACCACGCCCGCCCTAGAGAAAATCAAATTGGCGCATGGGCTTCCAAACAATCTGAACCCCTCGCAGACCGATCTATCCTCCTCGAAAGATTCGAGCATTATAAGAACGAATTTGAAGAGAAAAACCCCCCGCCTACTCCGATCCCGCGCCCTCCTTTTTGGTCAGGATTTTGCCTTGTTCCCCGCTCAATAGAGTTATGGCAAGACGAAGAGGGCCGATTGCACCACAGGCTTCTCTATACCGTGACCAAAGATGGATGGGACAGTACGCTTCTTTACCCTTGAACGATGCGCAAAATCCTCTAAATACTACATCCATGACCACAGAAACCATGACGTTCGGGGCCGATGTTGCCCGTCTCTTAGAAATCGTAACCCACGCCCTCTATTCAAATCGGGATGTGTTTTTGCGAGAGCTTATCTCGAACAGCGCGGATGCGTGCGATCGTCTGCGCTATGAATCGATTCAGAATCCGGCCCTTTCTAAATCCCACTCAGGATATTTTATTCGCGTTGTGCCGGACACCAAAACGCGCCGCTTAAGCGTGATTGACACAGGGATTGGAATGTCCCGCGATGAGTTAATTGAACATTTGGGAACCATTGCCAAATCGGGAACTCGCGCCTTGATGGAGCAGATCAAGCAAAACGGAGATGGCAAAGGAGGGCCTAGTTTAATCGGTCAATTCGGCGTGGGATTTTATGCCTCTTTCATGTCCGCTCACAAAGTTAGAGTTATTTCGCGCAAGGCCGGAAGCTCTGAAACATGGGCATGGGAGTCTGATGGTCAAAACGGATTTTCAATTGAAGAAGCCACTCAAGAAGATTGCGCTGCCTTGATTGGACCGTGCGGAACAGCAGTCTTTCTCTCTCTCAAAGACGATTCCAGTGACTTTCTTCTTGAAGAAAAAGTCCGGCAAGTCATCACCACCTATGCCAACCACATCAGTCTTCCAGTTTATATCGGTAAAGATAGCACCGAGCCTGCAAACGCTGCCTCGGCCTTATGGATGAGACCGAAAAGCGAGATTACCCCCGACCAATACGATGAGTTTTTCAACGCCGTTTCGGGTTCTATGGGGATGGATTCCCCTCTCGTCACGAGCCACTGGCGCGCCGAAGGAAAAATAGAATATACCGCTTTGCTTTTTCTGCCAAACCTCCGTCCTTTTGATCTATATGACCCAACGCGACGTCATGCTGTTCGGCTTTATGTGCGCCGCGTGTTCATTACCGATGATTGTGAAGGTCTTATCTTCCCGTGGCTTCGTTTTCTGCGCGGCGTGATCGACAGCGAAGACTTACCACTCAATGTCAGCCGTGAGATGCTACAACATAACCAGATCATCCATAAAATACGCTCTGGTGTTGCCAAACATATTCTTGCAGATCTGGACAAACTCTCGAAAGATGATCCTGTCGCCTTTACATCTTTCTGGCATCAATTCGGAGCCGTCATCAAAGAAGGGCTTTATGATGCGACCGAGCACCGCGAAGATATTTTCAAAATCGCCCGCTTTTTCACCAGCGCAAATCCAGAGATCACAAGTCTGAGCGATTACCTGTCGCGCATGAAGCCCCAGCAAGACCAGATTTTTTACATCAGCGGCGAAAATGTTGAAACCTTGCGCAACTCTCCTCAACTGGAAGGTTTCAAAAAACGCGGGCTTGAAGTTCTCTTGCTCAAAGACACAATTGACGATTTCTGGCTGCCTGTGGTTTCTGATTTTGAGGGAAAGAAGTTTGTTTCGATCACGAAAGGGGCTGTTGACCTGTCAAAATTTCCCATTGAAGGAGAAGATGAGCTGGCCAAACCTGCCCGAGAGGAAGCCCGCAAGGAATCAGAATCTCTTCTCTCTTTTTTGAAAACCCATTTGGAAGACAAAGTGAGCGATGTTCGCCTGTCAGACCGCTTGACTGACTCTCCTGTTTGTCTGATTGCCTCGGACAAAGACATTGATCTGCACATGGGGCGCGTACTCAAAATCCATCAACAATACGAAACCAAAGTGAAACCTGTTCTGGAGATCAACGCCACGCATCCCCTGATTATCCGCCTATCCGAAATGGCCAAATCGTCTGCCCTTTCACAAAGCGTCGCCGATGCAGCGGATTTGCTGATGGATCAAGCTCTGATTATGCAAGGAGAACCCATCTCCGACCCAGCGGGCTTTGCGCGGCGGATGGCAGACTTTATGCGGCGGGGCCTCGCCGCTTAGAAGGCTATATTGCGTTCTGGTGCGCCCGCAAAATCATTTCCTTGATATCATCTTCGGAGAATTCAAGACCGCGAGCAATTTCCTCGATCACCACCTCACGAACCAGTGAGGTCAGGTCATCGCCAGTTTCGCACCATAAATCGAGAATAGGCCGCCGGAACAGAAGCAAAACATCGTCTTCGTTAGCCACTTTTTTCTGAACCCCGGGTGCAATTTCTTTGCCGGAGCGAAACAAAGCCAGAAGCTCATAGGGAGTTTCTAGATCCATTTCCTCCTCAATTGCTTCGTCAGGAAATTCCTCAACCTGCAAACCGAGCTCCTCGCAAGACGCAGAGAGTTCATCGGGGAGAGACTCCAGAATCTGACGTGCCATAACGGCCAAATCGTCAAGACTCGGAGACATCGTGAAGTTCATAATGATCTCGTGTCGGGACAGAGCCTTCGCAGTCATGATAAACAACCTCGTTCAATATTTATTGGGTGAGTCGCATTGTGGACCAATTTCAAATTTTTGCCAATGTCAGTTGAAAGGAAAAACAAAAGTTTTCCGCCCCCGCCGTTTACATATATTTATCAGTATTAAAAGGCGACAGAAATGGCTGGTGGCAACTCCGGCAAACGCGCTTCAATGTCGTCAAGATAAGGCAAGGCCGACTGTGCCCCTTCTTTCAGGCAAGCCAAAGTCCCTGCGACACTGGCGCGGCGCAACGCCTCGGGCAAATCATAGCCCGCGTGAATTGACGCGGCAAAGGTTCCGCAAAACGCATCTCCCGCTCCGGTGTTGTCAACGATTTCACTTTGATCCACTTCCAGAATACCGACACCCCACGCCTTTTGATCTTTCGTCACCGCGATAGAACCTTGGCGACCCAAGGTCACGATAACATTCATATGACCTTCGATTGCAAGGGCCTGCGCCATTTTGAGCGCGTTATGCTGAACTCCCATATGCAGTTTCTCAGCAATCTGACGAGCTTCGATACTGTTGACGATAAGGTAGTCAATCACCCCCAACGCTTTGCGGGGAATAGTAATGGCAGGAGCCAAATTCAAAATCGTCGTCACTCCGTGAGCCTTGGCTCTTTCCAATAGCGTCACTGTCTCCGCAACGGGAAGCTCCATTTGCATCAACAAAAGATTCTGCTTGATGAGAATTTCATCTGGAACCTGCTCATTCGAAGCTTCCATATTGGCTCCGCACATAACAATGGCTTGCTTTGCGCCTGCAGCGTCCCTTGCCACAACCGCACAGCCGGTTGGATGATCTTCGGATCTGGCCACCCCTGAGGTCATAACCCCATTCGACTTCAAACTTTCAGTAATTTTCCGGCCATAGTCATCGTTGCCGGACTTTCCAACCAAGGCTACCCGAGCCCCTGCCCGCGCTGCGGCAAGAGCCTGATTGGCTCCCTTCCCCCCCGGGTACAGATCATAATCTGTTGATAAAACCGTCTCACCCGCAACTGGAAGTTTTTCCAGCCTGACCGACATATCCATATTGATGGAGCCAAAAACAATAATCATGAGGGTCATTCTAACACATTTTCTGTTTTCTGAAACCTCCAAAACTCTTATAGATCACCTCAAATAAAATGATTATGAAGTGGTGAGCTATAAAGGACGCGACTGCGGCCTCGTCCCTTATGGGACGGAGCCTGCGTAGCGTTTGAACGAGAGACATAAATTGACTCAATTTATGTCGTCTAAGTTATATTTGGATTTTGGATCAAAACCTTCTATGACTCTAAAATCATTATTAAAACTGACGAGCTGTATCATGGACTATAGACAATTTTTTCAAGCACGAGTTAGCGATTTGAAACAAGAAGGGCGTTATCGCGTCTTTGCAAATCTCGAACGTCTGGCCGGAGAGTTTCCGAAAGCTCTCTACCATGCCCCAGACGGGACCGTCCGCGAAGTGACCATCTGGTGCAGCAACGATTACCTTGGTATGGGACAAAACCCTCTTGTTCTCAAAGCCATGCACGAAGCGATTGATCGCAGCGGAGCGGGTGCGGGCGGCACGCGCAACATATCGGGAACCACTCGCTATATCGTGGACTTGGAAGACTCCCTCGCTGATCTCCACCGGAAGGATGCGGCCCTCGTTTTTTCCTCAGGCTATACCGCGAATGAAGGAGCCCTTGCGACGATCACTCGCCTAATGCCAGATTGCAGAGTTTTTTCAGACTCCCTAAACCACGCCTCCATGATCCACGGCCTGCGCGATGGCAAATGCGAGAAACATATTTATCGTCATAACGATCTTGAGCATCTTGAAGACCTTTTGCAAAAATCTCCCGTCAATGTTCCCAAACTGATTGCTTTCGAATCCGTTTATTCCATGGAGGGGGACATTGCACCAATTGAGGAAATTTGCGACCTTGCCGAAAAATATAACGCGATGACCTATCTGGATGAAGTCCACGCTGTTGGACTTTATGGACCACGGGGGGGCGGTGTAGCCGAAGCGCGTGGCGTGATGGACCGTATCGATGTGATTGAGGGAACCTTTGGCAAAGCCTATGGCCTGATGGGTGGATTTGTCACAGGCTCCTCTTCGGTGATTGATGCCATTCGCTCTTACTCGGGAAGTTTTATTTTTACAACGGCTTTGCCCCCTGCCCTTTGCGCGGGAGCAACCGCGAGTGTTGAATATCTAAAAACGTCAACCGCCGAGCGCGAGCGTGTCTTCCGCAACGTCAAGGAATTCAAATCCACACTCGATCAACTGGCTCTTCCCTTCATGAAAGGCGAGAGCCATATTGTTCCGCTCGTAGTCGGAGATTCAGTTTGCTGCAAAGCCATCACCGATTGGCTCCTTGATGCCCATAACATCTATGTCCAACCCATCAATTACCCAACCGTCCCAAAAGGGACCGAGAGGATGAGGTTGACAGCTACAGCGGCTCATAATTCTGCACAGATTCAACGCCTGTGCGGTATTTTGCGTGACCTTCACGAGGAACACCACGGATTTTTGAATATGAAAGTCGCATGATGTGATGACCGAAGACCGACTGACACGCATTGAAAGCCTTCTGGCCCATCAAGAAAAACAGATTCAGGACCTAAGCGAGATGACCGCTCAGCAATGGATTGAAATTGATCGTCTGAAACGTTCCCTTTCCATGACGCAAAAGCAATTGCAGGATATGGAATCCTCAGCCGGACAAGGTAAAACAGATGGGGCCGCTTCGGTAACTGAATTGGCAGCTCTTGAAAAACCCCCGCATTACTGATGCCTCTTCCTCCTCTTGTCATTGGCAATTTGAAAATTGAAACACCCGTGTTGCTCTCTCCAATGGCGGGCGTTACCGACCTGCCTTTTCGCCGCAGCGTCATGCGCTTTGGCGCGGGGCTGGTTTTCTCGGAAATGATTGCCAGTGGCCCCATGCTTCTCGCCAAAAAGAAGGACCGGATGCTGCAAGAAAATTTTGCAGACGAATTTCCCTTGGGAGTACAAATCGCCGGATGCGACCCTGAAACCATCTCCGAAGCCGCCCGCATGGTGGAAGATAACGGGGCGGCCCTCCTTGATCTTAATTTTGGCTGTCCAGTCAAAAAAATTGTAACCTCTTATGCCGGATCGGCCTTGATGAGAGACGAAGATCTTTCTCGCCGGATTATGGAGGCTGCCGTCAAATCCGTTTCGATTCCGGTTACGGTCAAAATGCGTCTGGGATGGGACGAAAACTCCATGAACGCCCCTGCCCTCGCCCATATTGCCGAAGACATAGGGGTTCAGATGGTTACGGTTCATGGACGAACGCGCAGTCAACTCTACACTGGCACAGCGAACTGGGATGCTATCCGCTCAGTAAAAGAGGCTGTGAAGATTCCCGTACTGGTCAACGGTGACATTCTAACGCCAGAGGATGCCCAGCAAGCACTGAGCCTCTCTGGCGCGGATGGCCTGATGATCGGGCGCGGAGCGCAAGGACGCCCTTGGTTTCCTCGGCAAGTCATGGATTATTTGGCGGGAAATCCCATTCTCCCCACCCCGACACGTTCTGAATTCGGCTCAGTCGTTCTTACACACTACAGGGCCATGATAGACCGTTACGGACAGCGTATTGGCGTTGTCAATGCTAGAAAACATTTGGGATGGTACGGTAAGTACCTGCCCGATTTTGATCCTGTTCGCGCCGACATTATCACCCTGACAGATCCCGAAGCTGTTATCTCCCGCTTGGAAACTTATTTCTTCGACTAACGATGTCTCTGATGACTCCGCGCCACTAATTCCGCTCTTGTCCTTTATAGAAATCTTCTTCCGGCCCAGCGGATAACCATTTCCCCTCTCGTAAGAATCGAGGAAAAATATTCATAGTCTGCAGCTCTTCAAGGTCAACAAAACGGGCCTCCGAAACGGGGCCTCCTTGATCTTTCCAGTCTGCGGATAGTGTTCCCTCCAAAGATTTGCAACAAAATACAACATTCACTACATGAAAATCCCTTGACTCGAGAACAAAGTCATAAGCAAAAACAGCAGAACCAACCTCTATTTTAAGCCCTGTTTCTTCATAGACTTCTCGCTTTACGGCACTTGCCAAATCTTCCCCGAAATCAATTCTTCCCCCGGGAAGGCAGTAAAAATCTCCATCTCCATCACCACCAACGACGAGGAGTTTATTGTCTTTTACAATCAAAGCTCTAACTGCACTGTAGGGGTTTTCTCTTTTCGTCATACGTCCCTAATCTTCCTAACAACATTCTTTTTGTTCGCAATTATCTTGTTCAAACTCAAGGGTAGAGTGTGAAATGTGAAAATGCCCGAGTTGCTTTTTAATTTCGGCCTTGAGAACTTCATTTTCAATGCCTTTCTCTGGTACAACATGAGCCTCTAGGGCATATTCATGCTCATTCAGATAGCGAATATGAAGATGATGAATATCCTCTATTCCCTCTATCTCCAAAAGAGATTTTCTGACGTGATCGACATTGACATGAGCGGGGGCTCCATCAATCAGAATGTTGATAACAGAAGGCAAATCACGACTGGCATACCACAAGACATAGGCCGAGATAACCAGAGTTATCAAAGGATCAACCCAAATCCAATCAAACATTATAATAAGAATCCCCGCAACCACCACTCCAACCGAGGAAATGGCATCGGTCAGATTATGCAGAAAGGCTGCCCTGATATTCTGACTTCCCTTTGCTTCGTGAAAGGTAAGCCACGCCGTACCTCCGTTAATCAGAACCGCGAGGAAAGCAACCGTTACCACGGTCCATCCTTCAATAGGCTGCGGGTCAAAAAAACGTACCACGGCCTCATAAGCCAACCAAACACCGATAATAATCAGAGTGAGAAGATTGGCAAACGCAGCCAACGTTTCAACTTTCTTATAACCATAGGTTCGCTTGTCATCGGCATGGCGGCGCGACACTTTTCGGGCGATCAGGGCCAAAAGCAAAGACGCTGCATCAGATAAATTATGCAGCGCATCCGCCACCAATGCCAAAGAACCGGAGAGAATTCCGGCCACGATCTGCGCAAGGGTCAGAACCAGATTGATGAAGACAGCCACAGACAGCTTCCTGTCTGTGTGTCCGTGAAGCCACCCATGCCCATGATGAGAGCAATGATGTGTGTGCATACCCATCTAAGCCGCCAATTTGTCGGCAAGATAGTATTTTGCGGTCCGCACGCCGTGTTCGAATTCAAGAACGAGAGGTGAGCCAGTTGGAATTTCCGTCTGATTGATGTTTTCAGGCGTATTCTCGCCAAGAATGATCAACATAGCGCGAAGCGAATTTCCATGAGCCGCAATCAGGATGTTTTTTCCTGCCGCAAGCAAAGGTTTAATCTCCCGCTCAAAATAGGGACGAACGCGCTTTTCTACCACGTCTTGAAGACTTTCTCCTCCTGGAGGATTCACATCGTAAGACCGCCGCCAAATATGGACTTGCTCCTCGCCGTATTTCTGGCGGGTTTCATCTTTGTTCAATCCGGTGAGATCCCCGTAATCCCTCTCGCGCAGATCATCATGTTTTACCATGGCCGGTAGGAGATGTTCCTGTCCGGCTTCTTTAAGCGCAATCTCCGCCGTTGTAGAAGCCCGCTGCAAAGTTGAAGTAAACACCTGATCGAAAACCAGTCCAGCCTTGGCCAGATTTTGGCCAGATATAACGGCTTCTCTCTCTCCCTGTTCACTTAAACCGACATCCTTGAAGCCGGTAAATCTGTTTTCCAGATTCCATTGAGATTGGCCGTGGCGCATTAGAACGAGATAATTGGGCATATTTGTATCGCTTTCCCTACAAAAAGTTGACTCTTGGGAGCGATCATGCCAGAAGATGGGGCAGAAAATAAAGCCCTGATATATTGAGAACGTATCGGTTGACGGTTGACGGCAGTGGTATCTTCCCCCTCCCTCCCATTGCTACTGCCGTTTACTGTCCACCGAACCCTCCTCTTTCCCTATCACCGCTGAGTTTTTTGCCGAAAGCCATAGGGGTTTTTCGGCCATTTTTCACAATCTGAAAGGAACAATTCATGTTCAACATCTCCCGCAAAGAAATAGACTTCGCAGGCAAAAAAATCATACTCGAAACAGGTAAAGTTGCCCGCCAAGCAGATGGGGCCGTTATGGCCACGATTGGCGGAACGTCTGTCCTGTGTACAGCTGTCGCTGCTAAAACTATGAAAGAAGGGCAAGATTTCTTCCCTCTGTCTGTCCACTACCAAGAAAAATTTTATGCAGCAGGCCGCATCCCCGGGGGCTTCTTCAAACGCGAAAGCCGCCCATCCGAAGGCGAAACCCTCACCTCGCGCCTGATTGACCGCCCAATTCGTCCTCTCTTCCCTGAAGAATTCCTCAACGAAGTTCAAATCATCTGCACAACCGTCTCGCATGACGGAGAAAATAGCCCTGACATCATTGCCATGATTGGGGCTTCTGCGGCTTTAACTCTCTCGGGCGTTCCTTTCATGGGACCAATTGGCGGATGCCGGATTGGTTATAAAAACGGTCAGTATCTCATCAACCCAACGATCTCCGAAATGGAAGGTTCTGACCTTGATCTTGTCGTGGCTGGAACCACAGCAGGCGTGTTGATGGTTGAATCGGAAGCCAAAGAACTTCCCGAAGACATTATGCTCGGCGCGGTTATGGCTGGTTGGAAAGCTTTTCAACCTGTTATTCAGGGCATTATTGATCTGGCTGAAATTGCGGCCAAAGACGCATGGGATGTTCCCGAAATCAAACCTTCTATCAAGGAAATGGGAGCCAAGCTGCGGGCAAAATACGAATCCGCCGTGGCCGAAGCCTATACCGAGAAAAACAAACTGGTTCGTCAGAACAAAGTTGCCGCTGTTAAAGAACAGGCAATTGCTAGCTTCGTCAGCGATGAACTAGGCCTCGGCAAAGACGTTGTCGCCAATGAGTTTTTCAAACTTGAATCTGCCGTTGTTCGCGGCAACATCTTGAAAAGCGGCGCACGCATTGACGGGCGAACCACCGTTGATATCCGCCCGATTGTAAGCGAAGTGGGTATTCTGCCTCGTGTTCATGGATCGGCCCTGTTTACCCGTGGGGAAACCCAAGCCCTTGTCGTGACCACCCTTGGGACGGGACAAGATGAGCAAATCATTGATGCCATTGTTGGGGAATATAAAGAACGCTTTATGCTCCACTATAATTTCCCTCCTTACTCAGTTGGGGAATGTGGCCGGATGGGAGCCCCGGGACGCCGTGAAATCGGTCATGGTAAACTTGCATGGCGGGCTATTCGTCCCATGCTGCCACAACCTGAAGACTTCCCCTACACGCTCCGCGTTGTCTCGGAAATCACGGAATCGAACGGCTCGTCTTCTATGGCAACCGTGTGCGGAACCTCTCTCTCTTTGATGGATGCAGGCGTTCCTTTGACCAAACCTGTTGCTGGTATTGCGATGGGTCTTATCAAGGAAGGTGACAAATACGCTGTTCTGTCCGACATTCTGGGAGATGAAGACCACCTTGGCGACATGGACTTCAAAGTTGCGGGAACCGAAAGCGGAATTACCGCCTTGCAAATGGACATTAAAATCACCTCGATCACCGAAGAAATCATGCACATTGCTCTGGGCCAAGCTCAGAAAGGACGCTTGCATATCCTCGGAGAAATGGCCAAAGCCCTGACCCAGTCACGCGGAGAAATCAGCCAATACGCTCCGCAAATGGCTGTTATCAACATTCCCACCGACAAAATTCGTGAAGTCATTGGGACGGGCGGGAAGGTCATTCGTGAAATCATCGAAAAAACCGGCACCAAAATTGACATTGAAGACGATGGTACAATCAAGATTGCCGCTGTTGATGGGGCTGCGATTGATGCTGCGATTGAAATTATTCGCGGTATTACCGATGAACCGGAAGTGAACAAAATCTATAACGGTAAAGTCGTTAAAATCATGGACTTTGGAGCTTTCGTCAACTTCATGGGAACACGCGATGGGCTCGTTCACATCTCCGAACTTGCTGACCGCCGCGTAGGCAAAACCTCTGACGTTGTCAGCGAAGGCGATCAAGTCAAAGTCATGGTTCTTGGCTTTGATGATCGTGGAAAAATTAAACTTTCCATGAAACGCGTAGATCAAGAAACGGGCGAACCTATTACTGCAAAACCGCGTGATGCAGAAGGCGAACAAGCTGCGGGATAATATATATCCTTCTATCTTTCTTTCCCTCCCCCTTGCGGGGGAGGGTTTTTGATTTCAAAAGGAACCCAACATGGAAACAACTTGGACAATTCCAACTCCTGATGGACATACCATCTATGGAGTCAAAAACTCTTCTGGCTTAACGACCTCAAAAGCTATTTTTATTGTTCATGGACTGACGGGGCATATGAACGAATATGCCTTCAAAAGAGCTGCCGATTATTTCGAAGAAACCTATGACGTGTACCGTTTCAATCTGTATGACGGGCGAGATGGTGGAAGAAATATGGTTGATTGCACAATTAAAACCCATGCAGGAGACTTGAACCTTGTCCTTGAACACTTTGCAAAATCTTACAAACAGGTTTTTCTGATAGGTCACAGCTACGGGGGCCCAACCGTCATGACCGCCAACCCTTCAAATATCACCGCAGTAAGCTTGTGGGACCCGTCCTTCGACTTGCGTCATACTCAAGAAAGATTTGAGGATGCCTACACTCCTTGCGGAGATATGTACATGGTCAACTGGGGAACCACCTACTTGATAGGAAAAGCCATGTATGAAGAAGCAGGGCGATTGGATGAAAGCGCGTGTATTGAACTCTCCAAAAAATTCTTATCTCCGATTCAGGTCATCTCAGCAGGAGACGGATTCTTTGCCAAGAGTCCGCTTTCATGGAACTCTTATGCTTGTAAGCATAGTATAAGAGAGTTTGTTCATGGCACGGCACATTGTTTCTATGAAGGAAACTCTTGCAACGACCTTTTGAAAAAAACACAAGATTGGTTTAATACGTCATGTCTTTGAAAATCCCCTCAGTTATTGGCCACCGTGGCGCGGCAGCTTATGCGCCGGAAAATACGCTCGACAGTATCCGAACCGCTGCCGATATGGGGGCGAAATGGGTTGAATTGGACGTGAAGCTTACCAAAGACTTTGTTCCCATTATCTTTCACGATGATGATCTGGACCGCACCACCAACGGACACGGCCCCGTGGCCAACATGAATTTTGAGGATATTCAAGATCTAGAAGCCGGAAGCTGGTTCTCGGAATCCTTTGCCGGAATAAAAATCCCCACATTGGAAGAAGCTATTGACGTTATTTTGCATCACAATCTCGGCGTAAACCTTGAAATAAAACCCTGCCCGGGGCGAGAGAAAGACACCGCAGAAGCCATGCTGGATTTGATGTCCCAGATTTGGGACGATGCGGATCGTTTGCTGATTTCCAGCTTTTCTTTCGTCTCACTGGAAACCGCCTTGGATATGGCTCCTGAATGGGCCCGCGGTGTTTTGTTTGAAAGTGACCTGCCAGAGAACTGGAAAGACCTTGCGCAGTATCTCGAAGCGACAACCATCAACATTGACGGACGAACCGTTAAACGCGAAACCGTAGAGGAAATAATCGATCTTCAGAAACCAATCCTCGCCTATACGATCAACGATGTTCATCTGGCCAGACGATTGCGCTCATGGGGCGTGGATAGCTTCTTCACGGATGACCTTGAAACCGTTCATGACGCTCTGTTCAAGGCCCACTAAGATGCGTTGACATTCAAATTCCTAAACAACCAATCCTTTGGCGGCCAGAATAAGACCAACATAGACGATGTGGGTCAGGTTATGGGCTTCTTGGTCAATGCCGAAAGCCCACCAGTATTTCCATGTATGCGGCGACCACTTCATGTGTACGACCAGCAGCCCTTTGGCGCGGTCTACAATCGCATGGACCAGAATATCTACAAAAGCCATCCACCACAAAGAAGGAAGAAAAATCAGGAAAATGATAAGTGTCCCGACTCCGTGAATTCCAGCGTGGACCAACAGCGGGGGATAGCCCCCCCACCCGGGAGCCGTCTTGCCCAGTGCCATCCACTTGGTCTGTAACAAATAATCGCAGCTCAGCTGCTTCAACCGAAAGCACAGATAAAGAACAAAAAGAGAGAACAACGACATGGCAAGCCCATTTCAAAGAATTTTTGTTCCCTTTTTTGATACTCCCAAGGAACAAGGGGAACATTATCAACTTAGGATTAACGTCTTACTAATATTTTAGAGGCATGATGACACTGGAATATAAGTCTTCCCGTTGAATCATCGGTTACAGGAATCATGTTAGAAAACTTCAAGACTATTAAAAGCGGAGAAATCTTCATTCGTCAAGGAACCGAGGCTAAATCCGCCTATATCATTGAAAGCGGACAGGTTGAAGTTCAAATCCAAAAACAAGATGGAACCATTCAGGTTGTCGGAACCCGTGGACCTGGGTCTATCATTGGTGAGATGGCTTTAATTGACGATGCCCCGCGCACTGCGAGTGTTGTGGCCCTTGGCGATTGCCGCCTTTTGGAAATTACGCGGGATGATTTTTTGCGACGGCTGACCTCCAGCGACCAGATTATGCAAGCTGTTATGCGGGTTTTGATGACCCGTTACCGCGATACACTGACTCGCTCGGTGATTGTCTCTGACGATGTTGGATACCCTGATCCTGAGGCGCTCGAACGCCAGTTTCTTGAAGAAGCCCACACACTTGAAGGGCTTATCATGGAAAATGAGTTCAAGGAGGCCATGAGCAACGGCCAGCTTTCTTTGAATTACCAGCCAATTGTGTCTCTTTCCAGCGGTGAGATTGTTGGATTTGAAGCTCTGATGCGCTGGAATCATCCAGAAAAAGGATTTATTTCTCCGGCTGTTTTCATTCCGATGGCCGAACAATCCGGCCTGATTATCGAGGCCAGTAAATGGGCTTTGCGCGAGTCTTGCGTCCTGATTAAAAAGGTCAACTCCCTTCCTTCTACAACGACCCCCAAATATGTCAGCGTCAATTTCAGTTCCAAAGACATTGCCGAAGACAATTTTCTAGAAGGAATTCTGGCCACCCTCAAAGAAACTGGCGTTTCCCCGACTGAGGTTCAGCTTGAAATTACCGAAAGCCTTTTGATGTCCCAACCAGAGCGGGCCAAAACGACTTTGAACCAATGCCGCGAACTTGGGCTCAAAATCGCTATTGATGATTTTGGGACGGGGTATTCTTCCCTGTCTTATCTGCATAATTACCCGATCAACGCTCTTAAAATCGATCAAGCCTTCATCCGGAATCTTCTCAAAGACCCGGGAAGTCTTGAACTTTGCAAATCCATCATTACACTTGGCGACAACTTGCATATGACAACCATAGCCGAAGGAATTGAAGGAAAAGAAGAAGGTCTCACGCTTCTTAAGCTTGGCTGCGATACGGCCCAAGGGTATTATTTCGCCAAACCTTTGCCAGAAAACGCCCTTTTCGAGCTTTTGGCCACGCAAAGCGACTTCAAGGCCAAGCTGGCCTGATCTCCCGCAGGTTAACGATAGATCAACAAAATCGTGTTAGACTAATGAATTAGGTCAGGCTTATTTGCATGGCCTTTGTTATACTTTTGAACGATCTCTACAAAAAAAGACATCATACCAGATACCAGAAAAAGAAGGGTGCCTTATAGAATGAGTGAGAAAAACGGAGTTTCAGTCGGAACAGTTGCCGAAATCAAGGGTCACGCCACGGTTGTCCATCTGGACGGGACTCAGGAGACCATGACCAAAGGCCTGTCAGTCTTTGCGGGCGATATCATTGAAACCGATGCCGCAGGAGCCGTTAACATCACTTTCAACGATAATACCGTCTTTGCTGTTTCGAATAATGCCAAAATGACGATTGACGAGTTTGTCTATGACCCCAACAAAGACGGGGAAGGCCAAGCAGATGTCTCGGTTGTGCGGGGTGTTTTTGTGTACACCAGCGGCTTTGTTGGCAAAGAAGATCATAATGATGTCCATATCAAAACGCCCGTTGGCTCAATCGGGATCAGAGGAACAACCCTGACAGGTTATATCCCTGAAGAAGGCTCACCTGACTCTCCAAAAATCTCCCTGATTGAAGGAGCTATCGTTGTCCAACCCAACCAAGGGGCAGAGATTTTCCTTGATGAATCGCGGGAAACTGTTCAACTGAACGCAGCAGGCACACAAGCTGAAAATGTTGGGGTCATTACCCCGCAGCAGATGTTGGAAACCTTTAATGTTGTGCGAACGGTTGCGCCAGCCCTCTTCACTCCTGTGACAGACGCAGCAGGAAATGCTCCTGCTGCCCCTCAGAATTCGGGTGAAGGTGGGACAGAACCCCCTCAGGATACTCAAGCAACCCCAGCAGGAGAAACGGGCGAGTCATCCTCTCAAACAGAAGCTGCGCCTGCCACAGAATCCGCCCCTCCTCAACCCGTTTCGGGAGAAGTTCCTGTGCCTGAAGGGGCAGAGCCTCCTATGAAGCTCTCCCTTCTAGAACAAAATCTTGCGCCAGATGCTCCATTTGATTCGTTTATGGCTCCGCTGGCCCCTCCTCCCAATTTTCTGGATTTTGGGATGATGGT
>JAGOQV010000097.1 GCA_018063145.1 Alphaproteobacteria bacterium | reverse complement strand
GTTACACCAGCCAACTCTCCAAAAGCCTTAACATATGCGTCAAGCTGTTTTGAAATGCCTGGTTTTTCCTCAACAGGAAGAAGAGATGCTTCCAGAACTTTTGCAAAGTTCGCCGATTCTTTTTTCAAGTCTTCAATAGATTTGTCTTCTTCACGAAGCATGAAATCTTTCTCGTGACGACGCATCATAAGCATGGAAGATTTCAAAACGGCATCGTCATATTTTTTCAGAACGCCTTCAATTTCGTGAACCGAAGCACGAAGCTTCCCTTGTAGCCCTTCTTCCTTGGTCAACCCAACTTCTTTGTAATCCTCAACAACGTTATGGAAGGCAGACAAATATTGCCCAACACCAGCTTGAATAGCGACCAGCAAATCCTTCGCTGCCTTGTCCTCTGTTAAAGAGAGGAGTTTTTCCATATCTTCATTGGCTTTTTTAGAGGTAGAATCGTGCGAAGCAATATATTTTGGATCCAGACGGAGGAAAAAGTTCTTTTCATGCCGCCGCAATCCAAGCAGATCAATTTGAATCTCACTCATGAGACGCTCTTCTTCAAGGGCTCCTTGCTCTGCAACGACATTCTCCTCCGTTTGGGAGAGGCTGTTGGAATACAACGCCCCAACAACGACCAACCCCAAAAGGGCAATAACCCCAATAAGACCAATTTGAAGACCAACTTTGAAACGGCTTAGCATTGAATGCTCCCAAAAAAATTTGATTAAGAAAACGCAGAAAGTTAAGGACTGTTTGAACAGAGCGTTCTAGAGAGGGCGGGGATCCGACCCTTGAGAAGGGAGTGTATCAAGAACCAGAGATAAAAACCAGAATCCTTTTAAGCAATGCGTCACTTCGCGCTGCGCGAAAGAAGTTAGCCTTTTTTGTTTTACGCAAGCCGAAGAAAATCCGCCATTGTGTAAAAACCAGCTTTTTGCCCTGCCAGCCACCGCGCTGCTTTTAAGGCTCCTTTGGCAAAAATTGCGCGATCCGTTGCACGGTGAGTCAGTTCAATGCGTTCGCCTTGTCCGATGAAATAAACCGTATGCTCTCCGACAATATCTCCCCCGCGAAGAACTGAAAACCCGATCTCACGATCTTGCCGTGGGCCTGTTCGTCCGTGGCGGCTGTAAACGGCATGGCTGCGTAAATCGATTTCACGCCCTTCGGCGGCGGCTTGCCCAAGAGCCAAAGCCGTTCCCGAAGGCGCATCCTGTTTTTGGCTGTGATGCGCTTCAAGAATTTCAATGGCAAAATCTGGCCCGAGCAAAGAAGCCGTCTTTTTAACGAGCTCCAGCATAACGTTCACGCCCAAGCTTGCGTTAGGGGTCAAAAGAATTGGAACGGATTTGGCCTGCTCGGTGATCTCAGTGCGTTCAGCTTCGCTAAACCCTGTTGTCCCGATGACAAGCGGCTTGCCAGTGCGAGCGGCGATCCTCGCGTGCAGAACAGAGGCTTCCGGAGCCGTGAAATCAATGACAACATCCGAAGACGCAAACAAGTCTTCGGCATTCGTCAAAAGAGGAACCGACAAAGGGGCCTTGACCTTGTCACGGGTAATGCCACCCGCCAAGTACAACTGAGGCGCACTCGCCAAAACTTCTTTGACAAGAAGAGCCCCCATACGCCCTGTGCATCCGGCAATTCCAATTTTCATTCGCGCAAATCATCCCAGAATTCTTTCATCTTTTGAAAGAACCCTTCGCTTTCCGGAGTATGCTTTTGGCCCGATTTTTCCAAAGTTTCTCCGAGTTGTTTCATCAGATCGGTTTGTTTTTTATCGAGATTGACAGGCGTTTCGACAAAAATTTCTATGTACATATCGCCCCGCGCTTCTGAGCGCATAATCGTCATGCCCTTGGTTTTGACGCGAAGCTGCTGGCCTGTTTGGGTTCCGGTTGGAATTTTAATTTTGGTGCGCTCGCCATCAATCGTTGGCACATCCACCGAACCGCCAAGAGCGGCTGTCGTCATAGGAATAGGAACACGGCAATAAAGATTTGCCCCATCGCGACGGAAGAAAGCATGGGGTTTAATCGCAATCAGAATGTAGAGGTCCCCGGGTGATCCACCACGCACACCAGCTTCTCCTTCGCCGGTCAAGCGGACGCGCTGCCCCTCAGAAATTCCTGCTGGAACAGAAACACCCACGGTTTTTTCGCCGCGCATTCTTCCGGCCCCTGCACATTTTTTGCAAGGCGATTTAATAATGGTTCCGGCTCCGTTACAGCTTGGGCAAGTTCTCTCAATGGTAAAGAATCCTTGCGTGGCACGAACGCGTCCACTTCCGTCACAACTCGCGCATTTTTCAGGCCGGCCCCCATCAGCAGATCCGGTCCCCCCACAACCATCGCAAGGCTGGACCGTTGGGATTTTTATTTTGGATTCTTTGCCTTTGAAGGCTTCTTCCAACGTGATATCCAAACTGAACTGGACATCCGATCCGCGCATAGGACCAGTGGAGCGTTTGCCGCCCATGACATCGCCGAACATATCTTCGAAAATATCCGAAAACGCCGCGCCAAATCCGGCCCCACCAGCTCCACCAAATCCGCCGCCGCCCATCGGGCCGGCCGCACCAAAGCGGTCATACGCAGCGCGTTTATCCGCATCTTTCAAAACATCATAGGCTTCGCTGATTTCCTTGAACTTTTCTTCGGCCTTGCTCTCCCCTTTGTTGCGATCGGGGTGGTGCTGCATAGCAAGTTTTCGGTACGCTTTTTTTATATCATCATCGCTGGCGTTTTTTTCAACACCGAGAACTTTGTAGAAATCTTTTTCACTCATTGCTCTAGATCTCCTGAGCCAAATCTTCTAGTCCGAGCCTACGCCCCGCAGGGTTCCCAGCTTCCAAGAAAACCATGAGGCAGGAAAAGAGCAGCCTGTCTCATGGTCTTTTGTATCACATCAAGCTTTAAGCCCCTGTGGATTTTTTGTCGTCATCATCAAACTTCATATCGGTGAAGTCCGCATCAACAACATCGGCATCAGGTTTCCCTTGAGCAGAAGTCGCACCCGCATTGTCTGGCGCACCCGCTGCTTGCTCTTGGGATTTGCGATAGGCCGCCTCACCCAATTTCATGGCTGCTTGTTGTAAGGCATTGGCTTTTTGTTCAATCGCGGCCTTGTCGGATTCATCCAAAACACTGCGCAAATCGGCAATTGCTTTTTCTGCAGCTTCTTTATCCGTTGGCGAAATATCTGCTCCAAGATCAGCAATGCTTTTCTCGGTCTGATGGATCAAGGCCTCGGCCTGATTGCGCGTTTCAACGAGAGCCCGACGAACCTTGTCAGATTCGGCATTGGCCTCGGCATCCTTGACCATTTTTTCGATGTCGGCATCTGAGAGACCGCCAGACGCTTGAATGCGAATATTCTGCTCTTTGCCCGTTGCCTTATCTTTGGCCGCGACATGAACAATCCCGTTCGCATCAATGTCAAAGGTCACCTCGACCTGTGGAACTCCACGCGGAGCTGGCGGAATCCCGACCAGATCAAACTGGCCAAGCATTTTGTTATCTGCCGCCATTTCCCGTTCGCCTTGGAAAACACGAATGGTCACCGCATTCTGGTTATCTTCCGCGGTTGAGAAGGTTTGAGATTTTTTTGTTGGGATGGTCGTGTTGCGATCAATCAAGCGAGTGAACACACCGCCCAAAGTTTCAATCCCTAGCGAAAGAGGGGTAACATCCAGCAAGAGAACGTCTTTGACTTCACCTTGCAAAACACCGCCTTGAACCGCAGCCCCATCGGCCACAACCTCATCTGGGTTTACCCCTTTATGAGGTTCTTTGCCGAAGAATTCGCGCACTGTTTCGATGATTTTTGGCATACGGGTCATCCCGCCGACCAAGACAACTTCGTCAATATCGGAAGGTTTAACTCCGGCATCTTTGAGGGCGCCCTTAAGCGGTTCAATCGTGCGACGAACCAAATCATCAACCAGAGATTCGAGTTTTGCCCGCGAGAGTTTAACATTGAGGTGTTTGGCTCCCGAGGCATCTGCCGTGATGAACGGCAAGTTGACTTCGGTTTGCGTGGTTGAAGAGAGTTCAATTTTCGCTTTTTCCGCAGCTTCTTTAAGACGCTGCAAAGCTAGCTTGTCTTGACGCAAGTCAATGGCTTGCTCTTTCTTGAACTCATCCGCCAAGAAGTCAATGATCCGCGCATCAAAATCTTCCCCACCGAGGAAGGTATCCCCGTTGGTGGATTTGACTTCGAAAACACCATCGCCAATTTCAAGAATGGAAATATCAAACGTTCCGCCCCCAAGGTCATAGACTGCGATGGTCCCTTGATTCTTTTTATCAAGGCCATAAGCAAGAGCCGCCGCCGTTGGTTCGTTGATAATCCGCAAAACTTCAAGACCGGCGATCCGCCCTGCATCCTTGGTGGCTTGACGCTGGGCATCATTGAAATAAGCGGGAACAGTAATCACGGCTTTGTCCACTGTGGTTCCCAAGAAATTTTCAGCAGTTTCTTTCATTTTTTTGAGGACCATCGCCGAAATTTGGGAGGGCGCATATTTTTCGCCTTCAATTTCCACCCAAGCATCGCCGTTATCACCTTCGATAATTTTGAAGGGTGCGTGTTCCTTCATTTTCTGAACTTGCAGGTCATTAAAGCGACGACCAATCAAACGCTTAATCCCATAAAGGGTGTTATCTGGATTGGTGACCGCTTGACGCTTGGCAGGCTGGCCAACGAGCCGCTCACCATTTTTACTGAAAGCGACCATAGAGGGGGTTGTCCGCGCCCCTTCGGAGTTCTCAATAACCCGTGGATCTTTGCCATCCATGATGGCTACGCAGGAATTGGTGGTTCCCAAATCAATACCGATAACTTTTGACATTATGTACCTCTTCAGTTTGTCAGTGGCAAATTTCAAGCTGCCTCACCATGAGCACAACCCAAATTCCCCGAAAGGGGCTTTGATTCCTTTTAAGAACCTAGATATAGCGGAAAAGCTCCACAAAGACACCCCCGCGCAACCTAGTAAATCACAAGAATCTACAAAGACTA
>JAGOQV010000096.1 GCA_018063145.1 Alphaproteobacteria bacterium | reverse complement strand
CGAACGGGCAAATCATCTACCTCGAAATAGCTTCGCACAAAATCCATCAGGCATCCCTTCAGATGACCCATATGGGTCGATTTATCAATGACCAGTCCCTCCATTTGATGAAAAACGGGTGTGTGCGTCATATCATAATCCGAGCGGTACACTCTCCCCATGCAGATGATTTTAATAGGGGGTTTGTTTTTCAACATATGTCGAATTTGAACCGTTGAGGTGTGGGTACGCAGCAATTTGCGGCGAGCCTCTCCCTCTTTGCTTTCGTCATCGGGAAGATAAAACGTGTCGTGCATTTCCCGCGCCGGATGGCCGATGGGGAAATTAAGCGCGGTAAAATTGTGGAAGTCATCCTCAATATCTGGACCTTCGGCCACGGTAAAACCCATATCGGCAAAGATCGAAACCAATTCGTCCATGCCTTGGGAAATTGGGTGAAGGCTTCCTCTCCGTTCAGGACGTGAAGAGAGGGATATATCCACACTCTCTCCAGCCATACGGGCATCCAGCTCCTGATGTTTAAGAGCGATGGCCTGTGTTTCAATTAACTCTGAAATTTCGTCTTTCAGCAGGTTGAGTTGACTGCCGGCTTCCTTGCGATCATCAGGAGACATTGATCCCAAGGTTTTCATCAGGTCGGTAATGCGGCCTTTTTTACCAAGCGCATTCACCCTGACATTTTCAAGGGCAGCCATATCGGGGGCTGTTTCAATCAGCAAGGCCAATTCTTTTTTGAGAGCAGATGTATCCATTTTTTCCTCTTTGTCTGCTTTATCTTTGCAGAATTTCTTTGATTTCCGCAAGTTCATCTACAACATGGTGGGTTGGGCTCTTGCGCAGTCTTTCGGCTGAAACACTTCCCCATGTTACCGAGAAACACGTTAGGCCCAGTTCCTTCGCGACTTCTGGTTCCTCCATAGAATCCCCAACGATGAAGGCTTCCTCAGGCCTGTAACCAAATTCGTCCATGATTGCTTTCAATCGTCCAGATTTTGTGGTGCGGGTATGGTCTTGTTTGTTAAAATCAACGTTTCCGCTGATATGCTTAAAATACTGGAAAACGTGCCGTTCTGAAATCTGGGCCTCTAACTCGTACTGAGTATAATTGCTGAGAATCATCAGGATAACCCCTTGGTCTTGAAGCCAAGAAAGCAAATCGGTTGTTCCTCGCCGCAAGGGGGAGGTTTTCGATGCCTCTTCATAAGTATCTGTCCAAACTAAACCGTATTCCTGAAAATTGGCAAGGTAATCATCAACCGTGATTCCGTTACGGGAATATAGGTGGATGATGGGGAAATCCAAAGTGTCGAGGTAACGCTCTAGGCTAATGGATGGGACACCCGCTTGTGCCAATACGGCATTGGTTGCGATTAAGCAGGCCTCAGCATCATCAATCAATGTTCCATTCCAGTCAAAAACGGCCAGTTTATAACGCATTATAAAAGTTCTTTCAGAGCAGGGTGGTGTTTAATGGGATCAAATTCAATGACTTCGTATTTGGCAATGCCCTCGATCGAGAAGGGATCTTGACTCAGCAAAAATTGAAGCTCGTCTTTACTTTGTCCGCCTCTCGCAATCAGAACACCACCCGTCCGAGGAATTTGGGGACCAGAGGCGAGCAAAACATTTTTCTGATATAACTCATCAAGATAAGCGCGGTGGGGAACAACAACTCGTTCCACGTCTTCAAGAGGTTTAAGATAGGTCAGTAAAATAACAAACATGAGCTTTCTTCCGGTTTCGTCAGGTTGACGGTTATAAATTGCGCATAAAAAAAGCAGCCCCGCAAGGCTGCCTTTGAGAATTTATTGTGCCGTCTTTAAGCAGCAAGGGCTTTTTGAGCTTGGTCAAAAATTGCCTTGAATGCGGCCGCGTCATTCACAGCCAATTCTGCCAGAACTTTACGGTCAACTTGGATACCTGCCTTAATAAGGCCGTTCATGAAACGGGAATAGGGCAGACCATGTTGGCGGGAAGCCGCATTGATCCGTTGAATCCACAAGCCACGAAAATCACGTTTCTTGTTGCGGCGGTCGCGATAGGCGTATTGCAGAGCCTTTTCAACACGTTCAAGAGCAATCCGGTAACAGTTCTTGGAACGACCACGATACCCTTTGGCCAGTTTCAGAATTTTAACGTGACGCGCATGGGCGCGAGGGGAACCTTTTTTAGCACGGGACATCTTTTTATCTCCTTTTCTTTTTGTTACGCGTCATTGGCTGCAGCAGGTGCCGAGCTAACTCGGGCATGCTTGCGAACACGGCTGTAAGGAAGGAAATTGCAAAGAATAATCCGTGCATCCGATGGCGAAAGGATCGCAGAGCCGCGAGCTTTACGTTTCATGGATTTTGGTTTGTTCATCTGCATATGGCGCATATTGGCCTGTTTGCATTTCACGCGGCCAGAGCCGGTGATCGTGAACCGCTTTTTGGCGGCACTTTTAGTTTTCATCTTCGGCATTTTTGTCTCCTAGGTTAGAGAGTTAGCAAAAACCCGCCGAGGCAGCCGATATACAAGCCAGACGGGTCACAATCAGGAATGGTGGGTTATACACAAGCTAAGGCCTCAAAAGCAAGAAGATAATTAGTGTTCCTTGGCTTCTCCTGCTTTTATATTACATAATATTAAAAATAGTAATTGCGAGAAGATGTTAAGCAGCCGCATGACTTTAGAAAGAAAATGCTCTAAAGTTGTTCTTCTTGATTTGTGATCCTATTTCCATGGGCGATATGAAAAAGTTCTTTCTTGGCTTATTTGCTACTTGTTTTATAGGCGGTGCCGCTGCCGCCGCGACATTTATTGGTTACGCCTATCCTTATGGTAATTTGGACCTGAATAAGGAACTAGGGCCAACCCCTTTGGTTGTTGAAATGTTTACGACACCGGCTTGTATCTTTTGTCCGGTTGCGGACAGTTTCTTTGGTGATCTTGTCAAAAAAGCCCCGATTATTGCGGTGAGTTGTCCGGTAGATCATCTAGATGTCAAAGTTGAACCCATTGGCCTTAAAACCTGCACCCAGCGTCACTATGGTTACGCCGCTTCTATTCCAACTTCAACTTTTACACCCCTCATGATTATTAACGGACGCGAACCAGTGGTGGCCTATTCTTACACCAAGGTCTTGGAAGCCCTCCGCAAAGAAGCAAAAACTCCACCTGTTCATCTGAATATTAAAAAAATGGGAAAGGGAACCTACAGTTTCGACTTGCCCGAAACCGAGATGGGACACGTTAGGGGGTTCAGTAAAGATGCCAACATCATTCTGATTGAATACAAAAAACCAACTGCAAAAATCATTAAAGACGGAGATAGCCAAGGCGTCACCACCCATTACACCCATATGGCCTCTTCTGTGGTCAAGTTGGAAGAATGGGATGGGAAAGCTAAGACCTTTAGTTTTCCACTGACTCCGGACCCCTCTTCAGAGGGGGCTGCAATTTTGGTTCAAAACCGTAAGGTTGGCATTATCGCAGCCGGCGAGATTAAGTTTTAATGGGCTTGTGACCAATTTTTGCCGCATTTGGCATCTGCCACTAGCGGGATACTAAACCTAGCCACAGACTCCATTGCTGCTTTAATCTTCTTCGCAAGATTTTCGGCTTCATTCTCTGGTCCTTCCAGAACCAGTTCATCATGAACTTGTAGCAGAAGACGCACAGGAAGGTTTTCTTCCTCAATCATTTTGTTTACACGAATCATGGCCATCTTAATCAAGTCAGCCGCCGTCCCTTGCAAGGGTGCGTTGATTGCTTGCCGTTCGGCAAAATTGCGCCGTGCGGCATTCTTATCGTGAATGCCGGCAATCATACATTTACGACCATAAAGGGTTCGGACGAATCCATTGTCTCGCGCTTCAGCCTTGGTGAGGTCCATAAACGCACTCAGTTCGGGAAACCGTCCAAGGTACTGTTTGATATAAGCGGAAGCTTCAGATGGGGAACAATCAAGCTGTTTGGCAAGACCAAACCCACTGATACCATAGATAATTCCAAAGTTGATGGCTTTAGCCTTGCGGCGAATATCGGGAGTCATTTGGTCAAGAGGGATTCCAAAAACTTGAGAGGCTGTTAAGGCGTGAATATCTTCTCCGCTTCGAAAGGCTTGTTTAAGAACTTCAATGCCGGCCATTTCCGCAACAAGGCGCAGCTCAATCTGGCTGTAGTCAGCAGAGATCAAAAGATGTCCTTCTTCCGCAACAAAAGCAGTGCGGATCAAGCGGCCTTCTTCGGTACGAATGGGTATATTTTGCAAGTTCGGGTCAGAAGAAGACAGCCTGCCTGTATTGGTCAAGGCCATTGAGAACGATGTGTGAACGCGGCCCGTTGCCGGATTGATAGCTTCTTGCAATGCTTCGGTGTAGGTGGATTTGAGTTTCGAGAGATGTCGCCATTCCAAAATTTTTTCAACAAAGCTGTGGCCTTGAACCGCAAGATCTTCAAGAACCTCGGCAGAGGTGGACCATTCTCCTGTTTTGGTTTTTGTTCCTCCGCTTAGCCCCATCTCGTCAAATAATACAGTTCCAAGCTGCTTGGGTGAGCCTACATTAAACGTGTGTCCAGCTAGTTTGTGAATCTCACCTTCCAGAGCCACAATTTTAACACCGAATGTCTGACTTAAAGATCGCAAGACAAGAGGGTCAACTTTGATACCAGCAAATTCCATCCGAGCAATAATATCAACCAGAGGACGTTCTATATCTTCGTAAACCGCCGTCATTTTTTCTGGTGCAAGGCGCGGCTTCAAATGATGATAAAGCCGCAGCGTAAAATCCGCATCTTCAGCAGCGTAGTCGCAAGCTTTGTCCAGAGGAACGGCTGCGAAAGAAATACGGCCCTTTCCGGTTCCGGTAACCTCATCATAGGAAATCATTTTATGGCCGCAAAAAGTCAAGGCTAGTTCATCAAGACCATGACCGTGGGATGTTCCATCCAGAACATAAGACATCAACATTGTGTCATCAAGCGGACATATCTGCACGCCATACGGCATCAACATTTGTAAATCGAATTTGATATTGTGACCAATTTTGAGAAGACTTGG
>JAGOQV010000030.1 GCA_018063145.1 Alphaproteobacteria bacterium | reverse complement strand
GCCCTATATCCACCACCCACGCAGGCATGGGAACCAGCATGAACATAAGGATGAGAATTAGCCCGACAGCCAACGCAAAGTCCCCGCGCAGCAGGGAATTCATGGCTGAGCGAGCGGAATAGGGACCGGAAACAGTTGGCGGACCTGCCATGAGGACAAAAAACCTAGGTTATCTTTCCCTATGGTAGCGTTTATTGCCGACTCCGGCAAACAAATAGAAGGTACGAATTGAAGACCCAAAATATCTTGACATATTGAGACGGTTTCATTTACACCTTGATGAATTTTACCATAAAATAGAGGGTTTTTCGATGTCCACTGCCGCAAGTTTTGCTTCTGCCACGCTGGAGGCAGCTCCCCCTCCTTCTTGGAAGGAGACACTCACGGGACCACGTTATAGAGTCGTGGCTCGTGCCTATTATGATCTTTGTCTTGAACCAAGGGCTATTCGAGAAGTTGGTGCGGCTGGTTTTGATGTTTCAATAGCTCTTCTGCGAGTTGTTGTAACAGGTTATGGTTCGGAGGTTAGTCGTAAGGAAAAGAAATTTCCTCAGGAATTCAGGCGGGCAGGGGCGACGGGTGAAGATGTTGCTCCCGCTGTTGTCGTTTTGCATGAAATAAAATTGAAAACAGGTTTGTCCAAACAAGATGCGGAATGTGAAGTGTCTAAGCTGGCACAGAAACTGAAACAAGGGGACGGATATGCTGATTCTCTCGTTGAGGAGATGGGGTACACAGAGAAAATAGAACGGACAAAACCCACTTACGTGGATGTGCATATATAAAGTCACATGGAGGAGCCGAGTTCTTTTGTGAGCAGCTGGAGGTCAATCCAGCTCTCTTTTTTCTTGATGGGCGTTCTGAGCAAATAAGACGGGTGATAGGATGGAAGGGCCGGATGGCGGCTTCCGCCAATCTCGGGCGTTTGGGGCGTGTAGTCTTTCCACTTTCCGCGCAGCTTGCTGATACCTTCTTCGGTTTGGAGCAAGGCTTTGGTGGGAACACCCCCTAAGAAAAACAGAACCTTTGGCTGAACCAAGGCAATGTGGCGTTCGATAAAGGGCAGAGACATCTCAATTTCAGCAGGCGAGGGGCTGCGGTTTCCCGGGGGTCGCCAGTTGAGGATATTGGTAATATAGACGGATTTTTCTGGATCTTCCTCCCACCGACTAAGGCCAATACAGGCAAGCATTTTATCCAGCAACTGTCCTGAGGCTCCGACAAAGGGTTTGCCTTGCGCATCTTCTTCGGCCCCCGGGGCTTCACCGATAATCATGACTCTGGCTTTGGGGTTTCCTTCGGCAAAGACCATATTGGTTGCTGTTTTCCGAATGGCTAGGCCCTCAAATCCGGCAATGGCGGCGCGGAGTTCTTCAAGCGTTGTTGCCGAGCGGGCCAGTTTGGCAGCCGCCAAGCAGGCTTCGGCCGTCCCAAGAGGTAAAGAGGCCGTTGGTGGTTGGGGTTTATGAGATTGGCTCTCAATGGCTCCCGTTTTGGCTGCTTCTTGCGGGGAGGCAAGCCAATTGCGCGGGGTTTCTTGCAAAACCTCGTCCGCTCCCGCTTCTATGTGCCATTCAAGCCAGAGGGCAGGGTTATCTAGAAATTTTTGCGGGGCAGCTGACTCCATCCGCCAGATTTCCTTTTTCACTAAGAGATTATTTTTTATTCTTGATATATAATAGAGACAGTGACAACCCGCATAATGCCTATTTTCCTAATAACTCCACAGGATTTCATTCAATGACCGCCCCTCGACCTGACCGTGACAGTATGGTGTATGATGTCGTAATTATTGGCGGCGGGCCAGCCGGCTTGTCTTGCGCTATCCGTTTGAAGCAGGTGGCCCCCTCTCTGACCGTTTGTGTTTTGGAAAAAGGGTCGGAGATTGGAGCGCATTCTCTTTCTGGCGCAGTTCTGGAGCCAAGGGCTTTAGCTGAGCTTTTTCCAGATTGGAAAGAACGGGGGGCTCCGTTGACCTGTTCGGCCAAGGAAGATTTCTTCGTTCTTTTGACGGAGGAGAGTCATTTTGTCCTGCCCACGCCGCCGCAAATGCACAACGAAGGAAACTATATTATCTCGCTGGGGAGTTTCACCAAATGGTTAGCTGGACAAGCGGAATCTCTCGGAGTTGAAATCTATGCAGGGTTTGCCGCTGCTGAAATTCTGTTTCATGAGGACGGCCGCGTCAAAGGAGTGGCGACAGGCGATATGGGTTTGGATAAAAACGGCGAGCCCAGCGCATCGTTTCAATGCGGGATGGAGCTTCATGCACAGCAGACCGTTTTTGCCGAAGGGTGTCATGGGTCTTTGAGTCAAGAAATCATTCATCACTTTAACTTGCGAGAAGGTCAGTCTCCTCAGACTTATGGTTTGGGGATCAAAGAGATTTGGGAAGTCCCCGCCGATCAGCACCATCAAGGCCGCGTGGTTCATACGCTGGGTTGGCCCCTTGATCCTCGTACCTATGGTGGATCGTGGTTGTATCACATGGAGAATAATCTGGTATCGGTTGGCTATGTGGTGGGGCTTGACTATCAGAATCCGTATTTGTCTCCGTTCGAGGAAATGCAGCGCCACAAAACCCACCCCTATCTTCAACAAACCCTCAAGGGCGGCAAGCGTATTTCCTATGGGGCGCGGGCTTTGGTGGAGGGCGGATTGCAAAGTCTTCCCAAGCTGACTTTCCCCGGGGGGATGTTGATTGGTGATAGTGCTGGATTTTTGAATGTTGCCAAGATTAAAGGCAATCATGCCGCAATGAAGTCAGGTATGCTTGCTGCTGAAGCTCTGGCCGAGAATAAGGACGCTGTGGAGTGCACAGCCTACACGGAAAAATTCAAAGCCAGTTGGCTTTATGATGAGCTTTATAAAGTTCGCAATATTCGTTCCGGATTCCACAAAGGATTGTGGTTCGGGTTATTGCATTCGGTTTTTCAAACCTTGGGAGGGTGGCGGATTCCCTATACAATTTCTCACCACGCCGATCATTCACAGTTACAACCTGCCGCGCAGAGTGAGAAGATAAACTATCCCAAGCCGGATGGAGTTTTGACTTTTGACCGCTTATCAAGCGTGTTCCTTTCAGGAACGCATCATCAGGAAGGGCAGCCTTGTCATTTGAAGCTTTCTGATCCAGATATTCCGCTGGGGCGGAATTTGTCAATGTGGGACGAACCCGCCCAACGGTACTGCCCTGCAGGGGTTTACGAGATTGTAGAAGAAAACGGGAAAAAAGTCTTTCGGATCAATTCCCAGAACTGCGTTCACTGCAAGACCTGTGATATAAAGGACCCTAGCCAGAACATTACATGGACGGTCCCTGAGGGCGGAAATGGCCCAAATTACTCAGGAATGTAACTTTTTTGGCTAGACCTCTCTGGCCTTTGACTTATATGCTAACCTAATCTAACCGCGTGTTTCCTTGAAGGCCATTATGACCCGTTTCCCTTTTCTCTTCTTCTGTCTCATATCCTCCTTCTCTCTGTTAGCGGGATGTGATGATTCAGGCAATAAAACAGAAGGCAGTAATAACTCTTCGGGCATGATAGGGTATTACGCGCCCTCCGGTTCTTACGTGCCTCAAAAAACACTTTCGGGCAGTTATCTCGCAGGACATTTTGCGCAGTCGTCTTACGATTGGGATCATGCAGAAAAATTCTTGAACGAAGTTTTGCTTACCGATCCTAAGAATGTTGAATTGCAACGGCGGGCGATTGCACTGGCTTTGGGATCGGAACAATTTGAAAAGGCAGTTCGTGCCGCGAGAGCTGTGGTCCAGCAAGATAAACAAGCTCCGCTTCCTCATATCTTGATTGCTTTGGAATATTTTAAGAATGGCCGCTATGAAGATGTTGCCAAAGAAACATCGGGAGTTCAGCAAGACGGCGTAACTCAGTTTATGATTCCTTTAATGAATGCGTGGTCCCAAGCGGGCATGGGCAAAACAGATGTTGCCGATTTGGGGGGTAACGCTGTTCACATCTATCAGGCGATTTTGATTGCCGATTACCGCAACGATGAGGAGGCTCTCAAAAAACTTGCCTCGCGCCAGTTTGGAACGCTTGCTCTTTCGGTTGACTCTCTTGAAAAGATTGCTGAAATTTATGCCCGTCATGGGATCGGTGCGCCAGCGCGAGATATTTACAGCGTACTGAAAAGCGGGTTGCCGTCTCGCGCCGCTGAGTTTCAAGAAAAAATTGACTCTATTGGAAAGAGCCGCAGCGGAGAGCCAGTCAAATCACCTCAAATTGGTTTGGCGCAAGCGTTGTTTGATATGGGACAAGTTCTTTCTGAACATTACGAAGATAGTGCGCGTCTTTTTATCCAGATGGCGCAGTATTTGAATCCCAATGCACCCGATACGCTAATGGTTTTAGCTGAGATGTCGGCGCGGCATGGTCAGTATGATGTTGCAATTGATTATCTGCAGCGCATTGACACAACGAAAAGCAAAGAACAAGAGATTCGCATTCGCCGGAGTGTGGCTGAGCTTCTTGAAGAGGATGAAAAAATCGATCAAGCGGTGAATGTTCTAAGCGGTCTTGTCGAAAAATATCAGGATGTTGAAACCCAAATTCAAATCGGTGATTTGTATCGTCACAAGGAAGAGTATCAAGAGGCTCTTGCGCAATACAACAAGGCTTTTGCTATGGTGAAGGGGGATGTTCCTAAGAAATATTGGCAGTTACTTTATGCCAGAGGAATGACCCATGAACGTCTTAAAAACTGGGATCTGGCCGAGAAAGATCTGAAAGCTGCTTTGGCTCTTCAACCAGATCATCCTTACGTTCTCAACTATCTCGGTTATAGTTGGTTAGATCAAGGAATCCATTTGGAACAAGCAACGGAGATGATTGCCAAGGCTGTTTCTTTTCGTCCTGATGATGGGTATATTGTTGATTCTCTAGGTTGGGCCCATTACCGTGGTGGCGAGTATGCCGAAGCAGTTAAAACTCTTGAGCAGGCGGTTTCCTTACTTCCCAACGATTCAACGGTCAACGATCATTTGGGGGATGCCTATTGGCAAGTGGGGCGGAAGAATGAAGCGAGATTTCAGTGGAAGCGCGCTTTGAGCTTTACCAAGGAAGCTGAGTTGCAAAAACCTTTGAATGATAAGATTGAAAAAGGCATTCCTCGGTTGCCGACAAAAGTTGTCCCGCCGGAAAAATCTTTAGATAAGGCCGAGGTTCCGCATTGAGGAAATGCCATTCTTAGACACGATCAAGTGGTCGTGAATCACGATGGAAAATGGTTTTCCTGCTGCGATAATATCTTTGGTCATGACAATGTCCGGTTGGCTTGGGGTCATATCTCCGCTGGGGTGGTTGTGGACCAGAATAATTGCGGTTGCCCCTAGCTCAAGGGCGCGTTTCATGATCTCTCGAGGGTAGGCAGGAGTATGGTCCACGGTTCCTGTTTGCTGGGTTTCATCTGCAATCAATTCGTTCTTTTTGTTGAGGAAGAGCAGGCGAAAATGTTCCTTGCGTTCATGAGCCATGCTGGCTTTCAAATAGTCAAGCAAGCGGTCCCATGAATTCAAAACAGGTTTTTTCAAGAGGTCTTGCTTCATCATCAAAAAGGCGGCGGCTTCAACTGTTTTCAAGCTGGTTATAGCCAGATCTGAGATGCGCTCGGACGGAGACTGCTTTTCATTAAAGCGCGAAAATTCTTCAGGCCCTGCATGAAAGACCCCAGAGAGTGTTCCAAAATAGGCCAGAAGATTTTTAGCCAAAGGTTTTACATCTCGCCGTGGAATAGCCATGAACAGCAAAAGTTCAAGTAACTCGTAGTCGGCCAAAGCCGTCTCTCCACCTTTCAAGAAACGTTCTCGCAAGCGGTCCCGATGCCCAACGTGATGAGGTGGATCTATTTTGACGGCGGCTGTGTCAGGCATTGTGATATGGGGGTTTGTGGTGTCCCATCGGGGACAGGGTGAAAATCTCATATCCCGTTTCTGTGACAGCGAGGGAATGTTCGAACTGGGCAGAGAGACCCTTGTCCCGCGTGACAGCGGTCCATCCGTCTGAGAGAACTTTGGTTTCCCATGTTCCGGTATTTATCATCGGTTCAATGGTGAAGAACATTCCAGCTTCGAGAATAATTTTGTCAGAAGGAGGTGCGTAATAGTGAAGAACTTGAGGGTCAGAGTGAAAAGTTTTGCCAAGGCCATGACCGCAGAAATCTCGGACAACAGAAAATCTTGCGCCTTCGGCAACTTTCTGAATAGCTTTTCCAATGTCGCCCAAAGTTGCCCCGGGCTTGACGGCTTCGATACCAGCCATCATGGATTCGTAGGTTATGTCCACGAGTCGTTTGGCCTTGACGGGAACCGCATCGCCCACGAGATACATTCGGCTGGTGTCTCCGTGCCATCCATCCACAATGACTGTTACGTCAATGTTGACAATATCGCCATTCGCTAATTTTTTTGGCCCGGGAATTCCGTGGCAAACCACATGGTTAATGGATGTGCAAATAGATTTTGGGAAACCGTGGTATCCAAGGGGAGCTGGAATCGCCCCGCGAGAGGTAATAAAGTTATGGCAGATTTGGTCGAGTTCTTCGGTTGTAACCCCTGTTTTAACATAGGGAATAATCATATCCAGCGTTTCAGCGGCAAGCTTTCCGGCAAGCCGCATGGATTCAAAATCTGCCGGAGAATGAATTTCAATTCCATCTGCAGTAAAACGATTGGGGGAGAGAGGGTCTTTCACTTGACGCTGGCCTTGGCTACTTACATAATAAAAAGAGGTAATACGTTTCTCCCTTTTATCCTATTCGCCTTGGGTTTGGCAACATGACGCACACATCTTTGACAGCGGCCGTTCTTGTAATTGGCAATGAAATCCTCTCTGGGCGGACGCAGGACACAAATTCCCAGTGGATTGCTGATAAAATGGGCGAAAGGGGCATACAAATCACTGAGATTCGCGTGGTTCCCGATCAGGAAGAAGCCATCGTTCGCGCAGTGCGGGAATTAAAGGGCAGGGTGACCTATTTGTTCACAACGGGTGGAATTGGCCCCACCCATGACGATATTACCACCGACAGCGTTGCAAAGGCTTTCGGACTTCCGGTTGAACTGAATGCCGAGGCGCGGGCTTTGCTTCTGGCCCATTACGAAAAGAACGAGACTCAGTTGACAGAGGCACGTCTTCGAATGGCGCGTATTCCTGTCTCGGCGAGTTTGATTGAGAATCCGGTCTCTTCCGCTCCAGGGTTTCGGATTGAGAATGTTTTCGTTTTGGCAGGTGTGCCGAGGATCATGCAAGCTATGTTGGATCACGTTTGTTCTAGCCTTGAGTCTGGCCCCCCCATCCTCTCAAACACAATTGCGTGCAGCTTGGCCGAGAGTGAAATTGCCGAGGACCTATCCGAGATTCAAAGGCGTTATCCAGAGGTTGAAATTGGGAGCTATCCTCATTTCCGTATGGGGGCGTTGGATCTGTCACTGGTTCTGAAGTCTGCTCTGAATGACTCCCTACACACGGCAACAATGGAAGTTATTGATTTAATTGCTAAACATGGCGGATTGCCCCGCGCAATGAGCATCAAGTCTGTTCCTCCTCTTCGAGGATAAAGAAAGACTCAAAAATCATAAAAATTGGGTTGAAATCTTTTTGTAGGCTGGCTATAACTCCCTCCTGAGCTGCGGGTGTGGTGAAACTGGTAGACGCGCTGGACTCAAAATCCAGAGCCGCAAGGCGTGTCGGTTCGATTCCGACCACCCGCACCATCAAAATAAATAAATGCTGTAAAAAACTTTGGGGTCCGCCCTTTTGGCGGTGAGCTGTGGTGGATCGTTCGGACTCTCCTTTGATTCTTTTGTGCGCGGGTGGAACAGGTGGCCATATGTTTCCTGCCTGCGCTTTGGCCGAGGAGTTGCTTTCGCGTGGGTTCCGAGTCGCTTTTGCGACCGACTCTCGTGGACAAAAATACCTTGGAGGAATGGAATCGGTTCCGCAATTTCTGCTATCCAGTGCCCCCTATCTGCCCGGGATGAAGGGAAAATGGGCCGTTATAAAGGCCTTACTCGCAGGATATATTGAGGCGTATCGTTTGATCGGGCGGCTTCGCCCCGCTGTGGCGGTTGGTTTTGGAGGGTATCCGTCCGCGCCGCCGATGTTTGCGGCTTTGCATCGCCGGATTCCCACTCTGATTCATGAACAAAACGCTATTCTGGGCATGGCCAATATCCTGCTGGCTCCCTTTGTCGATAAAATCAGCCTCTCTCTTTTTCCGACGGCGCGGCTTAAGCCAAAATGGGCCGGAAAAGCTCATGTGACAGGAAATCCTGTGCGGGCTGAAATTGTCGCTCTTTCTAATGCCGCCTATCCGGACCCTAGCGGCGCTCTCCAGATTCTCATCGTGGGAGGATCACAAGGCGCAAAGGTGTTTTCTGAGGTTATTCCTCCGGCTCTCAAAGAGCTTCCTGCAGACATCAAGTCTCGCCTTAAAATTTCCCAACAAGCCAGAGCCGAGGATCTTCCGGCTGTGGTGGCCAAATATCAAAATTCGGGATTGGACGTTGAGGTGCAGCCTTTTTTCCGTGATATGCCAGAGAGGTTGGGGGCGGCGCATTTGCTGGTTGCCCGCTCGGGGGCAAGTACAGTTGCCGAAGCCAATGTCGCGGGGCGGCCTGCTTTGTATGTTCCTTTTCCATGGAATCGGGATAACCAGCAAAAGTTTAACGCTGAGGTGGTCGCGGCTGTGGGTGGGGCAAAAGTCTTGCTGGAACAGGATATGACTCCAGACAGTTTTCGCTCTGCACTCCTCTCTTTTCTTGAAAACCCTGAGGGGTTGCGCCAAGCGGCGGCGGCGGCCAGAACCTTGGCACAGCCACAAGCGGCCCAGAAATTGGCGGATGATGTGGTCTCTTTGCTTGGATCTTAATAATCCTATTGTGATGATGGCTCATCTTTGCCATGTATAGGCACTTACCAGAAAAAAGAGGTGCACGATGCGTCATATTCCCCCTGAAATTGGAACTTTGCACTTTATCGGCATTGGTGGCATTGGCATGAGTGGTATTGCCGAAGTTTTGCGAACCTTGGGCTATGATGTGCAGGGAAGCGATATTGCAGATAGCTACAATGTGACTCGCTTGCGCAAGCAGGGCATTCGGGTGAAAATTGGTCATGAGCCTGCGAACCTTGAGTGCGAGGATGGAAAATTTCCCGGGGCTGTGGTTGTGTCCTCTGCCATCAAAGCAGATAACCCTGAACTGATTGCGGCGCGAGAATTAAAACTTCCCATTGTCACGCGTGCCGAAATGTTGGGTGAGTTGATGCGCCTCAAATGGACGGTGGCGATTGGGGGAACTCACGGCAAAACCACAACAACTTCGATGGTGGGGGCTATGCTGGAAGTGGGAGAGCTTGACCCAACAGTTATCAATGGCGGAATCGTCAATGCTTACGGCACGAATACGCGCTTGGGGCAGGGAGACTGGATGGTGGTGGAAGCCGATGAAAGCGATGGGTCTTTCACGCGTCTTCCTGCAACAGTGGCAGTTGTTACCAATATTGATCCCGAACATCTGGATCACTACGGATCATTTGAGGCTATTCGCGCTGGGTTTCTAAGATTCATTGAGAACATCCCCTTTTACGGCTTTGCCGTGATGTGTAGCGATCATCCCGTGGTGCAAAGTCTTATTCCCGAGGTGGCCAATCGTCGGGTGATTTCTTATGGATTTAACGCGCAAGCCGATGTGCGAGCAATCAACCTTCGTCATACGGCCTTGGGTAGCACTTATGACGTGGTGATTTCCGGATGGATTACACCAGATGGTGAGGATCTGGTCTTGAGGGATGTTTTCCTGCCCATGATGGGGCGGCATAATGTTCAAAATTCTTTGGCCGCGATTGCCGTTGGGTATCAATTAAAAATATCGCCTGAGCAAATGATGAGGGCTCTCAATAATTTCAGTGGTGTAAAAAGGCGGTTCACGCGTACGGGAATTAGTCACGGCATCACGGTTGTTGATGACTACGCTCATCATCCGGTTGAAATTTCTGCTGTTCTCAAAGCAGCTCGCCAAGCCTTGGGAGACGGCGGTGGGCGGGTGATTGCGGTTATGCAGCCACATCGGTATTCTCGCCTCTCTAGTTTGTTTGAAGAATTCTGTACTTGCTTCAATGAAGCCGAGTCTGTGATTATTGCGGATGTTTACGCGGCTGGAGAATCTCCCATCGAGAATGCAACGAAAGAGACTTTGGTTGAAGGAATTCTCAATCACGGTCACCACGATGTGCGGGAACTTGACTCTCCGGAGTCTCTGGCTTCCCTTATTTCCAGCATGGCGCGGGCAGGTGATTTCGTGATCTGTCTTGGGGCTGGAAATATTACGCAGTGGGCTCATACTCTTCCGGAGGAGTTGGAAACCATTTTTATAAACACGGTGCGATCAGAGGTGGTGAATGGTTGAGCCTGCCTTAAAACCATCTTCCTTGCCAGTGGTGCGGGGACGATATACGGCGAATGCTCCGCTCGGAGAAGTCGGATGGTTTCGTACAGGCGGACGTGCTGAAATTCTTTATAAGCCCGCTGATCGTGAGGATTTGATAGATTTTATGGCGGCGGTCTCTCCTGATATTCCAGTGATGGTCTTGGGCGTTCTTTCGAATACGATTGTCCGAGATGGAGGCGTGCCCGGGGTAGTTATTCGTTTGGGTCGTGATTTTGCTACCATTGAACCGGAGGAAGGTTCTCGCCTCAGGGCTGGTGCGGCGGCTCTGGATGTGAACGTAGCAGAGGTCGCTGGGCAAAACGGAATTGCGGGTCTTGAATTTTTAAGCGGAGTCCCGGGAACCATTGGCGGGGCTTTGCTCATGAATGCCGGAGCCTATGGCGGTGAGGTCAAAGATGTTCTGATTGAAGCTGATTTGCTTCAAAAAAATGGGACTGTGTGCAAGGTGAGTCCTCAAGATTTGAACATGACGTATCGTCATACAGATACACCTGAGGGAGCAATTTTTCTTGGTGCCTTGTTCCAAGGTAAGCCCGACCATCCCGAGACAATTGCAGCTCGCATGACGGAGATTCGAGAGCGACGAGCCGCTACCCAACCGATCAAATCACAAACCGGCGGTTCTACTTTTGCCAATCCGACTTTGGCGGAATTGAGTGCGGCGGGGTTGCCGTCAGAGACCAAAACATGGCAGTTGGTGGACCGTGTTGGGGGAAGGGGGTTGCGCATCGGTGGAGCGCAAATGTCTGAGCAGCACGCCAATTTCATGATCAATACAGGGACGGCCTCGGCGCAAGATTTGGAAGATTTGGGTGAAGAAATCCGGCGGCGGGTTAAAGGGCAATGCGGAATTGACCTGCGCTGGGAAATCAAACGTATTGGGATTCCTGCCTTTTCTGGGGTAGATACAATTTTATGAAAATAATAGAAAAACTTTTCATAAGTAATAATCAAAACGAATACTTGTTAGAATTCCGCTAATAGTTGATTGAATTTTTTTTTATTATGAAAAAATTCAAGCCTTAACTCTCCTTTAACTTCTTTCGGTGTATTCTGAGAAGGTAAGGGAATACTTTACATAAAAAATTAAAAACAATCTTGCTGGAAACCAAGGAGACCAAAGTATGAAAAAGATAATTGCACTTGTACAAGCTTACACGACCAAAGAAGACGGCGCGACGGCTATTGAATATGGTTTGATTGCTGCTGGGATTGCTTTGGCGATTGCCGGTGCTGTCGTTGCCTTCGGTGGCAGCTTGAACAGCCTGTTCGAAGATATGAGCACCACGCTTGATACCGCTGCACCATAATAGGGTCGGTATCTTGATATGTGACGCTTTTGAAGAAAGCCCGCCCCCGAGGTGGGCTTTTTTCTCTTCCTCTCCACTTTCTCCTTTTTCGTTTTTTTCAAAGAAGATAATTTTATGATTGGTTTTCTTTTCTTTTTATTTGGCGTGTTGGTCACTCTCGGGATGTGCGCCATGGCGGCCGTTTCCGATTTTAAGGGATTTCGTATACCTAATATCGTGTCTGTTGTGATTATTATTGCCTTTGTTCTGGCCTTTGGCATTACGTCCTTAACGGGGCAGAGAGAATTTATCTTTGGGACTTATACCTCCCACGGTGCGGCGGCCTTGATTGTCTTGGTTGTGACGGCGATTATGTTCTGCCTGAAACAGTTGGGAGCGGGAGATTCTAAGTTTGCAACTGCCGTGGCCTTATGGGTTGGGCTGTCGGGCTTGGCGGCTTTTTTATTTTATATGGCTATGGCTGGCGGAGTCATTGCAGGACTGTCGCTCATTCTCAAAAAATGGAAACCGCTTAAAAATCCTCCTGCCGAAAGCTGGTTGGCCAAGGCGCAAGAGGGGTATCCCTCCGTTCCTTATGGAATCGCAATTGCACTCGGGGCTCTAGCTTCTTTTGTCTATACAGGGTATTTTAGTCCAGATAAGTGGCAATCCATGTTTGTCGGGGTCGGATGATGTTTTCTTAAACATTTGTTAGGGCTTATGAGAGAAACTTTAATTTGCCTTTCTGCGTCGCGGTCCTGCCGTCTTTCTTTTGCTCTGAACTGAGCCAATTTTCTGAAAGTGGATATTTGATATGAATAAAAATATTCTGATCGTCCTTGGTGGTGGATTTCTTATCGCGCTGTTGGTTGCCATCATCGTGCAAGTCAGCTTTGGTTCGAAATCAAAGGATGCTGTCGAAATAGCTGTAGCGGCCAAAACCCTTTCAACCGGAGCGGTCGTTGACGATTCAAACTTCAAATGGCAGTCATGGCCGAAAAGCTCTGTTTTTGACGGCGCGATTGTCCGCGAGGGAAATAAAAAAGTGAGCGACATGGCTAAGGGTCGGTTGCGCCGTGATTTAGGAGCAGGGGAGCCACTACTTCCAGTTGCCCTGACCGTTGCGGGTAAGGGAAATGTACTGGCTGCTGCGATGGAACCCGGGATGCGGGCTGCCGCGATTAAGGTTTCTGCCGAATCAATGGTGGGGGGGTTTATCTCTCCGAATGATCGTGTTGATGTGATCCTAACCTATCAGGTGCGCCTCTCAGGGGATGCGCGGGACGAAGCTGCAGACAAAGTGGATCGTTACGCCTCCCAAACTGTTCTGGAAAACGTCAAGGTTCTGGCAATTGACCAAGTCTCCAAAAAAGAAGACGACAAGGCAAAAGTTGGCCGGACTGTCACGCTTGAGGTTGATGCGGTTGGAGCTGAAAAGCTTGCTTTGGCTGTCCAGATGGGGGATTTGAGTTTGGCGTTGCGGGCTTTGGGGGATGCTACTCTTTCTGATAAAACCAAAAAAAATATGACTACTGATGTTGAAGTCAGTACCGTTCTGCAAGAGATAGGTAAAATTAAAAAGACATCTGGCGGAAAGTCCGATATTGTGCGAGTCTATGGTGGTGATAAAATAGAAAACGTTACTGTTCGCCGTTAGTTATTCTGAGTTTCTTCTTTCGGGTTCTCCGATAAATCATCTAGTTAGTTGAAATAAAGGTTTATTGTTATGATGTTCACAGGTCTATCCACAGGTCTATCCACGGCTGCGCCGCGTTTGGGCCGTGCGGCCTGCCTTTTGGGGGCAGTCGCGTTTCTGTCGTTATGCCCCGCTTTGTCGGGGGCGCAGGCTGCGTCTCCTGTACCTGTTCCTCCTGTTTCGGCTCCTGCTCCTCTTTTGTCGGCAGCGGCTATTCCTCTACCTTTGCCTGGCAAAGATGTCTTGGGCGAGGGGATGCTCAATGTGACTCTTGGTAAGGCCGAGGTGATTGAACTTCCCGGGGCTATTTCTGATGTCATGGTGGCCGATCCTAAGATCGCTAATGTGCAGGCGATTCAGAGCAACCGTTTGTATGTTGTCGGATCTTCTATTGGTGATACCAATTTGATTGCGCTTGATGAGCTGGGCAACGTTATCAAAAAAATGAACATCCATGTGCGGGTGGATACCGATGCGATTGAAGCAATGGTAAGCGAGCTTTTTCCGCAAGAAAAAAATGTTCAAGTTCATATGATTGGGAGTCACTTGGCTTTGAGTGGGTCTGTTTCGACTCCCTCGGCTGCCCAGAAAATTGTTCGCTTGGTGGCCGCCCGCATGGGCGAAGTCCAGAAAAAAGATGCCAAGGATGGCGACTCAATTATTGAGAATTTGTTGGAAGTTCGCGGCGAGCAACAAGTTATGCTCCGCGTGCGTATTTTGGAAGTGTCCCGTTCGGTTCTTAAAGAATTGGGGCTTGAAACCAGTGCCAACGCGCCAAGCACAGGTGGAGCAACACTCTTTGGTCGTGCGGCTCCAAGCGAGTTGAACGGTTTGATGGGATCGGTTGCTGTCGGGACACAAACGGGCCTCAACGATACTCCGTTTGGTATTGCCAGCATGATCTTTGATTCCGGCATTAACGGGATCGGAAGCATTCAAATGCTGCTTAATATTCTCGAGAAAAATAATCTGGGGAATGTCCTTGCCGAACCAAACTTGACGGCGGTTTCTGGTGAAGAGGCTGGGTTCCTCGCGGGTGGTGAATTTCCAGTTCCCGCTGGTCGTGACCAGAACGGGAGTATCATTATTGATTACAAACAGTTTGGGGTATCTTTGAACTTCAAGCCGATTGTTCTTTCCGAAGATCGGATCAGCCTTCAACTGAATACGGAAGTATCCGCTTTGAATCAGGCCCAAGGGTTGACGCTCTCCGATGTCCAGATTCCTGGTCTTGATGTGCGGCGGGCTTCAACCACTGTCGAACTGAATAGTGGTGGCAGTTTGATGATGGCTGGCTTGCTTAAATCTGAAAATACCAAGGGGCTGGCTGGAATTCCCGGGGTCAAGGAAACACCAATTCTTGGTGATCTCCTCTCTTCTAAAAGTTTTCAAAGACAAGAAACCGAATTGGTGGTTATCGTAACCCCTTACTTGGTTCAGCCTTTTGCGGATCAAAAACAGGCGAAGGCAGTGGGCGAGAGCGTTTTGGGTGCAGACCTTCCATCGCCTCCTCCAACGGCCGCCATGACCCCGCCAGATAAAGGGAAGCCTGAAGCTTTGGTGTCCGCAGAAGATGTGGTTCAAGATGCGCAGGAAAAAGTTGTGGCAGCTCCTTTGAGCCCAAACAGCCCGCTGAGCAAGGTTTTCCATGCGAATATTAAAAAAATCTACGGTAATCGGGTAGAGGCGGCTCCGTCCGATCAGGCCTTCGGTTATATGCTTGATTAAAGCACAAGGGATACAAAGTGATGAAAACAGTCAGGATTTTTGCTCTTTTGATGGCAACAGCTGCTTTGGTAGGGTGCGCTGAAGAGCCAAAGACATGGGTCAACCAAGATCGCGTTGAGGTCCACCAAGACCATTTCACCGATAGCTTTGAAACCGCTAAGCTCGATGACGGGATGTTACGGGCTATTGGCGTTTATTATTATCGCTATGGCAATGGACCGATGGATGTTGTGGTTTCTTATGATCCGCGCTCGAAGGTCAATACTGCCGCAAAAGCTCAGGCAGAGATGCTCCGAATTGAAAGAGCCTTGAGGGCTGGCGGGGTCAAAGATCTTCGGATTACCAAAACGGCGGCGGCGGGAAGCGGGGATGCTTCTACAACTATGGTCAATTTTGAAGCCCTTACAGCACGTGCTCCGGAAAAATGCGGCTTGATGCCAGGTCTTGAGGGGCCAAATGCTTTAGAACCCAACGGCAATGACGATCCGGCGTACCGCTTTGGCTGCTCTATTGAAACTATGATGGCGCGGCAGGTTTCCCGCCCTGCAGATTTGCTGGGTAAACACGGGTTTGAAACAAATTCGGATGCTCGCCGTCAAGATAAAGTCTTGTCAGGTCGCGGCTATTACGGGGACAAGGCAGCGGATAAACTCGAAGGCGAAACTGCTTCCGAAAATTAATTTTCCGAACGCTTTTTTCATTTTGCAGGTTAACCTCTGATTTATAATCCGCAGCTATAATCGAGCGTGGATAAGTCTATCAGTCTTTTGGGTAACAATCAGGATTAGCAAAAATGAACGAACATTCAGGGTCATCTTTTTCGGTTCTTCTGCCTGCAGCGCGGGTTGGCCTTTTTGTTTTGGACCAAGATACGCGGGATGCGGCTAAGGCTCTGCAAGACGATTGGCGTTTTGCCCGTGTTGTTTTTGAAATCAATGAAGGCGATGTTGAAGCAGCCATTGCCTCGTACCAGCACCGCGAATCTCCTGATCTGGTTCTGGTTGAAACACCAACAATTGAAGAAGGTTTTTCCTCTCGGCTCGAAGTTCTTGCTGGGAATTGTTCGGCGGGAACCGCCGCTGTTGTCATTGGTCCTGTGAACGATGTTTATTTGTACCGCAAGTTAATTGATATGGGGGTCACGGACTATCTCGTGCGGCCACTTCAGAAAGAGATGATGGCGGAAGTTATCATTAAAACTTTGATCGAACGTCTCGGCAATCCCGGGAGTCGCTTGGTGGCTTTCGTTGGAGCCAAGGGCGGAGTTGGGACTTCAAGTATTGCTCATGCGTGCGCTGTGTTGGCTTCCAGCAAGCTCGAACAGAAAACCACGATTCTAGATGCGGCAGGAGGGTGGACCTATCTGCCTGTGGCAATGGGTATGGAACCGTTGACAACCTTGAACGAAGCTTCGCGGGCGTGCGGTTCTTCTGATCAGGATTCCCTCAAGAGAATGATTGGGGCTGTTTCTGATAAATTATCGGTTTTGGCAACCGGAGCGGAAGGGTTGCTGGATGAAACGGTTTCGCCCGAAGCTTTCGAAACCATTCTTTCTCGATTGATGACAACGTCTCCTCTGGTAGTGGTGGATTTATCGGCGGCTCCGGTTGGGATTCGCAAAGCGACCTTAATCAGAGCGCATGAGGTGGTTATTGTTTCAACTCCGTCTTTGCCATCTTTGCGTACAGCCCGTGCTCTCTTGCAGGAAATTAAAACACTGCGCGGGGGATCGGACCAAGATGTTGAGCTGGTCATTAACAAGGTTGGGGAAGCGGCTGGCCTAGAAGTTTCGGCGGCAGAGATACAAGGCGCAATGGGCAGAAAACCATCCTTGTCAATTGCCTTCTCTCCCAAAATTTTTGCAGGCATGGAAGCACAAGGCAAGAAAATAACTGACTTGCCTGAGGCTGAAGACGTTGTTTCATCCTTGCTTGATCTGCTCCGTAAACTCTTGAGAGTTGAGGGGTTAAAAGATGCTGTGGATAATAAAAAGACAAGTGGGTCAGAGGGAATGCTAGGTAATCTGATTGGGATGTTTAAGGCGAAGTAGGTAAAGGGCTGCTGAATGTCATTTGGTAAGAAAACAGGTTCTTCTGGCGCAGGCCACCACACAACACCGCACCACCATGCGGCGAGTGCGAAACCGTCTGAGCCAGCTCCTGTTGTGCCGTCTGAGCCAGCCAAAGCTGTTGAGGCTCCCGCTAAAGTGTCATCTTCTCCGGCGGCGGGGGGGCATGACTCCCAGAAAAAGCCCGCCGAAGCTGATATCCTGACCAATCAAGAACCTGAGAGCGTTCACGTTACCGGAAGCGGTGAAGTTGACTCTATGACGGCTTTGCGTTTACAGCGGGCACGGAACCGTATCTGGTCTGATCTGCGCGATGGGATTGATCTCAAAGCTCTTGCCCGCATGGATGGGAAGGCGGCGCGTGAAGAAGTTGGTTCGGCAGTTGAAGAAATTGCCCGTTTCCGCAATTTGGATTTAACCCCATCTGAACTGGCTGCGATTGCGCGGGAATGCTCGGATGATATGCTTGGCTATGGTCCGCTTGAAACTCTGCTTTCCGAAGATGGCATTGCGGATATCATGATTAATGGGCCGGAGACGGTCTATGTTGAACGCAAAGGGAAAATTCAGCGAACTGATATTAAGTTTCGTGATAACCAGCATTTGACAACAATTTGCCAACGGATTGTGGGGGCTATTGGGCGTCGGGTTGATGAATCTTCTCCGATTTGCGATGCGCGTTTGCCAGACGGGTCGCGGGTTAACGTTATCATTCCTCCCTTGGCGGTGGATGGAGCGTGTATGACCATTCGTAAGTTTTCGAAAGACAAACTGACCCTTGAAAAGTTGATTGACTTCAAGGCCATGACCCCTAGCTGCGCTAAGTTGATTATGGCGATTGGGAGATGCCGTGTGAATGTGTTGGTTTCTGGAGGAACAGGCTCTGGTAAAACCACGATGCTTAACTGTCTAACTCGTTATATCGAAGCGGGTGAGAGGATTATCACCTGTGAAGATGCGTGCGAATTGCAATTGCAACAGCCACACGTTGTTCGTCTTGAAACCCGCCCTGCCAACCTTGAGGGTGTGGGCGAAGTGACAATGCGTGATCTCGTCAAGAACTGTTTGCGGATGCGTCCAGAGCGGATCATCGTGGGGGAGGTGCGGGGGCCTGAAGCGTTCGATCTGCTGCAAGCGATGAACACGGGTCACGATGGGTCTATGGGAACAGTCCACGCCAACAACCCACGCGAAGCTATCTCGCGGATGGAAAATATGATTGCGATGGGGAACTTAAACATACCCTCGAAGGCTGTACGGGAACAAATTTCTTCGGCCATCAATGTTATCATTCAGGTTCAACGTTTGCGTGATGGTTCGCGTAAAGTAACCCACGTTTCTGAGATTACGGGGATGGAGGGTGAAGTTATCACGATGCAAGATTTGTTTGTTCTGGAGATTGTCGGGGAATCTGAAGATGGAAAGCTGATTACCCAACAGAAATCAAGCGGTCTTCGTCCAAAATTCTATGATAAAGCGAGGGCCTATGGTGTTGAGCAATTGGTGCTTGATGCGATGGAAGAAGCTTATGGGTAAGTTAGGGTGAGAGAGTGTCTCAAAATCTAATCATCTTCTTGGGGCTTTTGGTGGTGGCGGTCATTTTGGGAATGATGGCGGCCTTAATCATGAATAACCGCAAAGATCAACAAAAGCGGGTCATGGCGATTATCGCCGGAAAATCAGGCGTTGCCGGAGATGAGTCTGCAGGAGATATTCGAGATCGGCGGCGGGCCGACATGGCGCGTAAACTCCAAGAGCAGGGAATTGGCAAGAAATCCAAAAAGACTCAGGAACTCAGAGCCAAACTGTTCCAAGCTGGTTGGGGCGATGTTCCTTTAAGGAAGTTCTACATCATATCGGCTGTGCTGGCTGTGGTTTTCGCTCTTGCTACCAAATTGGCTGGGCAGTCTATTCCGGTTGTTTTGTTTATGGCCGTTGTAGGCGGAATTGGCTTTCCACGATGGGTTCTCAAAATGAAAATCGGCAGACGTCAGAAAAAATTTCTGGAAGATTTCCCCGATGCGTTGGATGCAATGGTTCGTTTGCTTAAGGCTGGGATGCCAGTTGGTGAAGCTATTTTGATGGTCTCGCGGGAATTCACCGGACCTATTGGTGAAGAAATGTCGAAAGTCTATGACGAACAAAAAATTGGAATTCCCATGGCCGAAGCTTGCCTGCACATGGCAGAGCGTATTCCCTTGACTGAGGTTCAGATGTTTGCAACTGGCATTGCTATTCAACAACAAACCGGATCGAGCCTGTCTGAAATTCTTACCAATCTATCGCGGGTTTTGCGGGCACGTTTCCGGTTGCGTCGTAAAGTGGCGGCTTTGTCAGCAGAGGCTAAGGCTTCGGCCATGATTATCGGGGCGTTGCCGATTATTGTTGCGGGTGGTCTTTATGCGATTAACCCGAAATATATGGAGCCGCTTTTCTTTACATCTCAAGGAAAATATTACCTCACCGGAGCAATTTGCTGGATGTCCATAGGCATTTTAGTTATGCGCCAGATGATTAACTTCAAAATTTGATGAGTCCAAATGTTCGATGAACAAACTGACCATATGATTATTTTAGTTGTCAGCGCAATTGCGGCGATGGTTTCGTTCGTGGCTCTGGCTTTGCCGTATCTCAATCGCAATGAAAAGAAAGAACATTATAAGACGGTTATCGAGAAAAAGCGGAAAGCTCTCTTCGAGCAAACTAAGGAAAGCGTGGCCACGCGGGGGCAAAACAAGGGTGATAAATCCCTCTCTGCTAAGGAAACCCTCGCGTTTATTTTTACGGTTCAGAAGCTCTTTGGTCAGCTGGGAGAAAAGGTCCGTGACCAGATGTTACAGGCCGGTATTCGGGACCCGAAAGCTCCGTTCAAATATCTGGTGGCAAGGGCGATGATTCCTCTGTTTCTTATCACATTCACATGGCTGGCGATGGTCTTCGGCCAAAAGGAATTTACGCCAGTTCAAGTGATGTTGGGGGTTGGTATCATGGGAGCCGCTGGATTCTTCCTGCCGCCTATCTTGATTAAAAACCACATCATCAAGCGTCAGGAGGAAATCAACCTGACCTTTCCTGATGCGCTTGATATGATGCTGATTTGTGTGCAGGGGGGGATTGGGTTAGAGCAAACAATTTTGCGCGTGGGCGATGAAGTGGCAGAACACGCCCCAACCCTTGCCGAAGAATTGGGAATTCTGGCTGCAGAAATGGGAATGCTCAATGATCGTCGCTCGGCTCTACAGGATT
>JAGOQV010000029.1 GCA_018063145.1 Alphaproteobacteria bacterium | reverse complement strand
GGGGCCGCGCCCCATAATCTAGGTCAAAGTGTGCCACCTGACCCCGCGCATGAACGCCGGCATCTGTCCGCCCAGCAACGTGCAAACGAATATTCTGCTGACAAAACCCAAACAGGGCTTCTTCGATCTTTTGCTGAACAGAGGACGCCCCTGCCTGCCGTTGCCAACCAGCATAGGGAGTTCCCTTATATTCGATGAGAAGTTTCCAGCGTGTCATACCTGCCAGAAATAAAGCCTCCCCTTTGAAACAGCAAGGGAACTCTTTACTTTTTTAAGCTTGCCAACGTTCTTATGGGTAGAGTGCAAAAGATTATCGACAAAAATCTCAGTGACTTTGCACAATGTTTTGGACAACACGGCTGGCCACTAGTACACTGGAGAAGTGCGGAGGAGGCCCTCTGCTCCTGAGGAGTGCAAGCCGTGAAAGTGAACCCAAAGCAGATGGAGGCGATGCTTGCGTTACCGGACATCAAGCGCTTCGAGCACTTCATCAAGATCATTGCTGATTGGCAAGAGGTCTGGGGCCTGTACCAGGGCGGATGGGCTCTTGCGGCGGCGGATGATGGGACCACCGTATTTCCGCTGTGGCCTGCGAAGGAATATGCGCAGGTTTGTGCTGTCAATTCCCGAACGGCACTCCGAAGGCAGATCGGCGAGCTGGTAGTCACTTGGATCAGACGCCATGAGTGATGCACCGAAAGCAAACCTGTGCCGAAGAGGCGTTTGGCAGCGAGAGGAGCAGTCGGGCTACGTCTTCATCACTTACCAAGACTGGGACTACTACTTTGACGAATACACTGACGGAGAGCCCGATGTTGGGCCTGACGGATTGGCTTACTACGCGCTTTACGGCAGCGTCGACGATGTCGGGTCTGCATCCTCGAGATCACCTACTTGCCTAACGGAAGATGAGGCGGTTGAGAGAGCCGAGGCACTTGTGGGCCCCATCAACTGGCTGTCGCGTAACCCCGGCCGCCCCTTCGACACAGTTCGTCGCTCGGGAGGGCAATGATGGAAAAGTTGCCGCTCTTCTCGCTCCCGTACTCTTCGACTGCGGACCGAGGTGCGACATGATCAAGAAAGAACGCGATCTAGTCGAACGCCGCCCCGGTCCTGACAACCGCGAACCGTGGGCCGGCAAGTGACCGCTATGGACGTCGTCGAATTTCTGAAGACCATCTACGTTGGCGATCGCGGCTGCAAGTCGGTGTTGATCGACGGTTGGAACTCTGAAGTCAAAGTCCAGGCGACGTGCATCTCACGCGTTCGATCGGCTACATGGGATTACTACACAGCTGAAGACTTGGAGGATGGGCTCATCGTCTTCGAGGGCGTGAAGAGCGTGGTCTTCGAGCCGAGCGGTGTGATTCCGAACGACTCCATCAACGACATCAGGGCAGAGCCGCTTGCGGGAGAGCAAGCGAAGTACCTGATCGTTATGAGCGTGGATGCCGTTGATGCGACCGGTGATCGCACAGAGGTCGAAATCCGAATTCGTGCGGATTCGATGGCGTTAGAGGATTGCAGCAAGCCAGGTCAGCGGATCACCCGATGACGACGACGCCCGCCTCGCGCGGGCGTTGTTCTATAGCATCTACTGCGATGCGCCGAACGGCCTCATCCGCATCGACGATCTCGATGCCCTAGAAGTGATCCATCGAGAGCAAATGCTTGCGATCCCTCGGGACGATCATATCGGCCTAGGTGGCGATTGCTGTGGCGAGTACCTGATCGTCGGCCGGATCGCGGACGATGGACCTCCCCTTTGAAACAGCAAGGAGACTCTTTCCTTTTTTAAGCTTGCCAACGTTTGGCAGCCGCCGCCACTCTCTCGCCGTAGAGTTCAGCTGTTTTTAGGTCCCCACTCGGAGGGGTTTGGTCAGGAGCCGCGTTTTCAGCCTGCGCCATAACGCCCAAGGAACTCCCGATCCGGTTAATCGTCTCTGGAGCCCGATGGTGAGGGGTTTCAGACTCCCCGGGCAACATTCCGGTGCTGACCCAAATCATCCCATGCTGGGCAGCCAAAACCGAGAATTGCTGCAAAGTTGCCAGCTTATCGCCACTCAAAGAATGAGAAACCGTGAAACCTCCAGCCAACTTGTCTTTCCACTTCTGCGCGAACCATGCTTTGGACGTTGCATCCATAAAGATCTTAAAAGGGCCAGAAGCTGAACCCATGTAAGTTGGAGCTCCAAAAATGATTGCATCCGCTGCGTCAAGACTGGTCCAATCAGCTTCGGAAATAGCACCATCTGCTGCAACTTTAATAAGACTGGTTTGCGCTCCAGCCTTTTCCGCCCCTTTTGCCACAGATTCCGCTACAACTGTGGTATGCCCGTATCCTGAGTGGTAAACAACTGCAACTTTTGACATGATAACCCCTATTATTTATTGGTTTCTGGCTGAATATTGGCTTCGGCCTCGATGGTGATTTGCACCTCGTCCGATACATTAGGCAAAGCATAGTTCATCCCGTATTCCGAGCGTTTAATCACGCCCTTCGCGCTAAACCCTGCGGTTTTTAACTTGCTAATCGGATTTTCTCCGATTTTGTTCAACTTTACATCCAGAACGGCTGGTTTAGACACCCCCAGAAGTGTCAAATCCCCCGTAACAGTGGCCGTATCTTTGCCAGTCAGCTTAACCTTGGAACTGCGGAATGTTGCAGTTGGAAACTTTGCAGAATCAAAAAATTTCTCGCTCATCAGATGTTCGTTAAACAGGTCAATTCCCGTTACCACGCTTCCGGTTTTGACAGTCACATCAACCATCGAGGCTTCAGGCTTAGCTTCATCCAGCGTCACTGTTCCGGTCACTGTTGCAAACTTCCCCGATGGATTCGAAAATCCAAAGTGATTCGCACTCCACGTTAGATTGGTATGAAAGGGGTCAAATGTGTAGGTCTCCGCAGCTTCTGCCGAAGCAAAAGGAGCTGTCACCAAAGCCAATGCACTAAATAAAACAACAGAACGGATCATTAGGGGGTCTCCTGATTAGAAAATGACAAGCACACGATATAGGATATATGCTGCAAAAGAACAGGGGAAGAAATCATTTATTTTGGGTCTTCGTCTTCATGCGCTGTTTTGCGTTCACGCAAGCTTTCCGACTTAAGTTGACCGCAAGCCGCCAGAATATCTCGCCCCCGTGGACGGCGAATAGGCGCGTCGTATCCCGCATTTTCAAGAATTCTGGCAAACGACTCAATCCGGCTTTTGGGAGAACACTCAAACTCGGCCCCGTCCCATTTATTGAACGGAATAAGATTGATTTTGCAGGGAATATCCCGCAGCAATTTTGTGAGACGCACGGCATCTTCATCGCTGTCATTTACACCGTTCAGCATCACATACTCAAAAGTAATCCGCCGGATGGAAGATGTCCCAGGATAATTGCGGCACGCCTCTAGCAAATCGTCCAAAGGGTATTTATTGTTAATCGGCATAAGAGCTGAGCGTTGTTCATCGGTCGTAGCGTGCAATGAGATTGCCAGATTGACGCCCAATTCCTCGCCACACTGGATAATTTGCGGCACAACCCCCGAAGTCGAAAGCGTGATACGACGTTTGGACAGTCCCAGCCCTTCCTCATCCATACAAATACCAAGAGCCACTGCAACATTATCGTAGTTATAAAGAGGCTCGCCCATTCCCATCATCACAATATTGGTTAGTTCTCGCCCATCTCCAGCATCCTTGGTGGTTGATTCTCCGACATCGGGCCATTCACCAAGAACGTCGCGGGCGTGAATAATTTGCTGCAGTATTTCATGCGGTCCTAAATTCCGCACCAAAGGCTGCGTTCCCGTATGGCAAAATTTACACGTGAGCGTACATCCAACCTGAGAAGACACACAAAGAGTAGCCCGCTCTTTATCGGGAATAAAAACCGTCTCGACTTCTTGCCCATCCGACATGGCCAAAAGCCACTTTATCGTGCCGTCTGACGATGTTTGTTCAGTAACCACTCGAGCCCGATCAATCGTATAGTGTTCACCAAGCAATCCCCGCATTTCCTTGGGAAGGTTGATCATTTGGTCAAAACTCCGCACCCCCCGCTTATAAATCCAATGGGAAACCTGCTTAGCCCGAAACTTCGGTAAGCCATGGTGCGCCATCACCAACTGCATTTCGTCAGGAGTTAGCCCAATCAGGGCAATTCTTCCGTCTCGATCTCGACGTGGAGCCGAAAATTTATCAGCATGGGATGTCAAACTCATCATCTATTCCTTTTGCCCTGACCTTACCCTAGAGTGGACAAAGAATGCAAAGTTTTCAAATAGGAAACCGTATGACCAAAGAAAAAATCCGCTGTGGTTGGGTTGGTGAAAACAAGCCCCATTACGAGCATTACCATGACGAAGAGTGGGGGATTCCCTCGCATAACGACCAACATTTGTTTGAAATGCTCATCCTTGAAGGGGCTCAAGCAGGCCTTAACTGGGAAACTATCCTGAAAAAAAGACACGGATACCGCAAAGCCTTTCACCAATTTGACCCCCGAAAAGTCGCCAGAATGGGGGATGATGAATTAGAGTCTTTGCTGCAAGACGAGGGAATTATTCGCAACCGGCTTAAGGTGTTTTCAGCACGAAAAAACGCGCTGGTTTTTCTTGCGATCCAGAAAGAGTTCGGTTCGTTTAACGACTATTTATGGCGTTTTACAAACGGAGCCCCCATCCAAAATCACAGGGAACGCCTTTCTGACATTCCAACCTCAACGGCAATCAGCGATGCCCTCTCTAAAGACCTCAAAAAACGAGGAATGAGTTTTGTCGGCAGCACAATTATTTATGCTTATATGCAAGCAATTGGGATGGTCAACGATCATATCACCTCGTGTTGGCGTTATAAAAAGCCATAAAAAAAGCCCCAAATTGGGGCTTTTTAGGTGATTCTTAAGCTGCTGTCCGGCGAGGCCGGAAAGGACCTTGGCTTGGTCCGGTTCGAGAATTGGTTTTGTCTCCAAAGAACTTTTTACCGCCAGAAGCAGGGGCCTCAGACCGTCCTTCAGGTTTCTTGCCGCTCCAATCTTTTTTGACCCCGTCTTTTTTGACGAAATCTTTTTTCGGTCCATCTTTGAAGAAGGGCTTGTCCCCAAAGGATTTTTTGCGGTCATCATTGCCAAATTTTTTGACGAAAGGCCGCTCGCTATTTCCCCCTTCAGGGCGTGGATTGTATGGACGATCTGGACGGGAAGAACGATCTCCTTCAGAACGCGGGGTATCAAATTTACGTCCTTCTGGTTTTTTGGCACTCCAGTCTTTTTTCGGTCCGTCTTTGAAAAAGGGCTTGTCCCCAAAGGATTTTTTGCGGTCATCACTGCCAAATTTCTTGACGAAAGGCCGCTCGCTATTTCCCCCTTCAGGGCGTGGGCTGTAAGAACGAGCTGGGCGGTCTCCTTCTGGGCGCGAACCTTCAAATCTGCGTCCTTCAGGCTTGCGATCCCCGCTACCGAAACGAGGTTTGAAATCACGGCGATCTCCAGAGTCTGCACTGCGCGGGCGCGGTGGAGAGTTCTCATTGCGTTCAACCGGAGTCCAATCTCCTCCCTCACGACGAGGGGCTGGACGGGAAAACCCGCTCTTCGCAAATCCGCGATTTTCTCCAGAGGAAGAACGATCTCCGTAAGAAGACCGGCCCCCTTCAGGCTTATCCTTAATCTTGAAGCCAAATTTTCCGGTGCGTGGTGCCCCGCCAAACTTATGGCCGCCGCTACCACGACGATTTCCACCTTCGCGGCCCGAATCAAATCGCTCGCCTTTGGAGCGGCTATCGGGATTGATAAGACGATCAATAGCGTTCCATTTCGCACGATCCATAGGAGCAATCAAACAAATCGCTTCGCCTTCGGCCCCGTTCCGCGCTGTCCGGCCAACCCGATGGATGTAATCTTCTGGACATTGTGGAAGGTCATAGTTGATAACAGTTTCAATATGAGGAATATCAAGCCCCCGCGCCGCCACATCTGTGGCAACCAATATCCGGCATTCTTTTTCACGAAACAAACGAATAACGCGGTCTCTCTGACCTTGCCGCAAATCGCCATGAATGGCATCCGCATTGTGTTCTTCTCGAGACAGGCGACGCGCCAAACGATCTGCACCGTGTTTTGTTTTCACGAAAACAAGAATGGTTCCCTCGCGGCCATTCAGAAGACGTGTCAAATGGTCGTGCTTTTCGTCTTCTGAAGTATGAATGAGTTCCTGCTTGATTTTCGGAGCCGCTGTAGTGGTTGAACCAACCGAAATACGTTCTGGATTTGTCAGGTATTTGCGTGAAAGATTCACAATATTAGGTGGCAAAGTTGCCGAAAACATCAGGGTTTGACGTTTTTCTGGTAAAAATTCAGCGATCAGTTCCAACTGAACACCAAAGCCCATATCCAGCATCCGGTCCGCTTCATCCAAAACCAAGAAATTGGTGTTTGAAAGATCAAGGGTTCCGCGCTCCAAGTGATCGTTGATACGACCAGGAGTCCCCACAATAATGCGTGGCCCCCATTTCAACTGGGAATACTGCTTCGGCATTGGCTCACCGCCAATAAGTAAAGCTGCACGAACAGCGCGGTCATGGCCCAAAAAGGCCTTGATCTGAGTCATAACCTGAAAGGCCAGCTCCCGCGTTGGAGTCATAATCAGAGCCGCCGCTTTGGGATCCGAAAGGAGTTTGGCAACCAGAGGAATACCGAAAGCCCCCGTTTTTCCAGTTCCTGTTTGGGCTGTTCCCAAAATGTCCCGACCAGCAAGAGCAAGCGGAATAGCCTGTTCCTGAATCGGGGTCGGAGTTGTAAAATTATGGTTGGTTAGAGATTTGATTAATTGGGCCGGTAGGCCGAATTGATTAAAATCGGTCATGATATTCCTTGTCTTGTTTTACTGGTTGCGTCCCGTCCCTATGACGAAACGCTGTTTTTCACATTCGGGAAAACAAAGCCAGTTGGACAAAGACGTCGGATGGATCTGTTTCCGGTGCCGGTATATTGGTTTATTGTTGTTGTCCGGCACGCATCTCAATGAGTAAGGATTTTTACATCCCCACGGGGGACTTATGCACAGGTTCTTGCTTCGCCGTCAAGAAAATAAAACCAATTGGGGTTGTTGTAAAATCTGCTAACATTCGCCCTCAAGAACAATCGAGAGAGAAAATGAGCCAAAACCTAGGATCCGCGCTATCGGGAACCATTGAAATTCCGCTGTTTCTGAAATCTGGAGTCACACGATTTGAAAATAGTTTCTGGGCCACCGCCCAGTCTTTTCTTATTCCCGCTCTTTTGATGCTGCCTTCGGCTTATTTATGGACACTTAGCCCCCATTTTGCGGGCTTTGACATTTTTTCACTGGCCGCTAGGTTTTCGCTCGAATACGTTCTTTCCGGCGTCATTTTTCTAGCAGCCGTTTTTATGGCTGTCTCTTTTCTGAGAAAAGAGAACTCTTTTTTGAGGTTTGTTACAGCCCTCAACTGGACCGCTCTTTTCCTGTTCATTTTGCAAGCTTTCACCTTCGCTTTGCTGAGTACAGGAGTCCTAAACTGGCCAAACGCGCAAGTCTTCTTGATGGTCCAGATGGTATATGGCCTCTTATTTCAGGCTTTTCTCATCGCACGTTGCTTTGGTGTCCACTGGAGCCTTGCTATTGCTCTTGCGGCGGCTCACTACGCGATTTCGCAGGGGACAAGCCAATTTTTAGGCCCGATTCAAAACGGCTAAGAACTCGTTTGTTCATCACATGAAACCCTAGGCCGGTTAGAAAGTTGCCCACGCAAACCGCCGCAAACACCCCCAAAGGACCAGCAACAGCATACCCTAGATAAATAGCGGGAATGGCAAGAACAACCATCTTCACCAGCAGCATAAGGGTAGAATATTGGGGTTTCCCCATCGCATTATAAGCCGATCCCCAGCAATTGGTCACATTGCTAAGCCCATAAGAAATAGGAACCACGACAAAATAAAGAGCCAAAATCGGCTGAACCAAGATGTCTTTGGTAAAAACGTGAGAGAGGGAATCTGCAAACGCGCCCAGAACCAGCGCAACCCCCAAAGACCAAAGCACGCAAAACCCAAGCGCATCACGGAGAGCTTCGCGAATACGGCCAAAATTTCGGGCTCCCCAGTTCTGACCAATAATAGGAGCCATTCCCACCGAAACCGCCATCATAATAATGAAGGCAAAGGCTTCAACGCGAGACGCCACCCCAAAAGCTGCAACCGCCTCAGGGCCAGATTTTGAAAGAACGGCGTTGATATTGGAGTTAAGCAAAGAGGGTAGGGCGCTAGTTAGTCCCACCGGAATGGCAATAACCAGCAATCGCCGCGCTGAATCGCTAAAATGCAGCAAATTGCGAATATGCGCAAAATCGAAGAGAGCCTTGTGGTTCATGAACCACAACCCCGCCAGCATAGCAAACGTGTTCGAAAAGATCGTACTAATCGCCGCTCCCTGAATTTCCAGCCGAGGGGCCCCAAACAAACCAAAAATCAGAATAGGATCCAACAACGCATTGGTGAGAGCAGCAATTGTCATGATAAGGGCAGGAATGACCGTATCCCCCGTTGCCCGCAAGGCAGCATTTCCCACCACAGGCATACTGACAATAAAGGTTCCCATGAAGTACAAGGTCATGTAGTCCCGAATATGGGGCATAAGAGCCTCCGGTGCTCCCATATGCCGAAAAATCGGGTCAAGCAAAGCGAGACCAAGAGCCGCAACCCCCATACTCACCAACAAAACCAACAAAATGCCGTGGGAGGTTACCCGTTTGACATCCTCCGTTTTCTTCTCGCCAATCAAGCGGGAAATCACCGAAGACATAGCAATCCCAAACCCCAGAAAAACGCTGAACATGGCATAAGTTACTGGAAACGTGTAACTAATCGCGGCCAGAGCCTCTGTCCCCAAACGCGAGACGTAGTAAGTGTTCACCAACTGAAAGCTGATGAGGGCAAGAAGTCCCCATATCATAGGAATTGTTAAGCGGATGAGATGAGAGCGAACGCTTCCGGTGGTCAGATCGCCTTTGCCAGCAAATGAACTCATGGCCAGACTTATACAGCGATGGCCCTCATCTGTATAGCCGCCTTTGAATTTCATAATAATTTAATATTTTTGCCATAAAGTTATAGCGTTAAGTAAAAAATAAGAGGAGTGAAGTAGATATGGTAGATCTTCCAAATATGCTGGGACGAGCACTAGGACAGGCAGTAAATAGTGTTGTGCAGGGTGTGGTACGGCCTGACCCGCGAGCCCCATCCACCGCCGGAGGCCAATTTGGTAGAGCATCCAGTCCTCAGGGCTATGCCGCTCCACAGGGAAATCTGGCCGAGCAGGTTGCCAAATTGCCCGAGACATTTGATTTAGGAAAAAGCCGTTCTTTGTCCTCACTGGTTGAGCATTCTTTGGCTGCGCTTGGGTTCATGGACAAACGGAAGGCCGATGGAAATCTTGATGGGGCATCCATGGAAGGCATGAACAAATTTCGCGCACAATACCAACAGCCTCCTCTCACCTCCTTTGAAGAATTTGGCAAGGGAGATGTTGGGCAGTTACTGAATGACCTTTCACAAAAACCAAACGCTGACAAAAACCGCGTTCTCTCTCAAGCGGGACCCATGTTGCAAAAAGGACTTGGCGAACTTCCACAGCAAGGTGGTTCCATTTTTAGTGGATACGGAACAGCTTCCCCCGAAGCAGGGCCGAAAATCGAGCCATAGAGACCAAGAAACTCAGCTTTCCCGTCGAAAAGCACTTGAGACAGATTCGGGTGATTGCAGTTCTGCCTCTAGCCTCCTCCCCGTCGCCTCTGGCGAGGCGGTGTGGCGGGCCAGCAGAGCGTAGAAAGTCGGCACAACAAACAAGGTGAAGAAGGTGGAGAAAATGACCCCGCCGAAAATCACCACGCCAATAGGAAAGCGGCTTTCCGATCCGGCCCCGCTTGCCAAAAGAAGTGGGGTCGCGCCTGCTACCGCGGAAAGTGATGTCATAATAATAGGGCGCAATCTCTGTTCAGCAGCAGTTTTAATGGCTTCGATAAATTCGACCCCTTGGTCACGGAGTTGGTTGGTAAACTCAACAATCAAAATCCCGTTCTTGGCAGCGAGGCCCACGAGCATAATCAAGCCAATCTCGGTATAAATATTCAGCGTAGAATTGGTCAAAAACAGCCCCCACAAAGCCCCCACAACCGCAAGAGGAACTGTCGTCATGATAACGAGAGGATGAATCCAGTTCTCGAACTGGGCCGCAAGAAACAAATAGACCGCGAGCAAGGCGAGAGCAAAAACAAGATAAATGGAATAGCCGCTTTCTTTGAAATCGCGGGATTCTCCCTTAAAATCAACCTTGGCTTCGGGCGGCAAAACATCTTTCGCAGTTTGGTCCAAAAAGGTAAGGGCTTCTCCCAGCGTATATCCCGCGCCAACATTGGCCGAAATGGTGATAGAGCGCATTCGGTTGGTGCGGCCCAATGCACCAGCATCGGCGGATTCTTTGATTTCAACCAGATTGGAAAGTGGAATAAGCTGTCCAGTCCGCGCCGAACGAACATAGACGTTGGTCATATCGGTTGGCTTGCTCCGGTCCTGATCCCGCCCTTGGAGAACCACATCATATTGCTTTCCTGCATCCATATAATTGGTAACCTTGCGTGATCCGAAGAAAGTCTGCAGCGTATTGCCAATTTCGGAAACGCTCACGCCCAGATCCGCAGCACGATCACGGTTAATCACGATACGGAGTTGTGGTTTGGTTTCCTTGTAATCATAGTCAAGATTGCTGAGTAGGGGACTGGAACGAGCTTTTTCCAAGATTTGATCCCGCCATTTCGCTAGTTCCTTATACTCTGGTCCGGCAATGACAAACTGAACTGGGGTCGAAAAACCATTTTGCCCCAGCGAAGCCGGTTCAATGGGAAACGCCATAACCCCGGGAATCGACATAAAATCTTGAAAAACCCCAGGAGTTCCCGCCAAAAAATCTCCCCAAACAATTTCCTGCACCTTGCGATCCCGCTCATTCCACGGCTTGAGCAAAACAAAGGCAAACCCGCCATTCACGGACCCTGTTGCCGAAAATCCAGCCGGAACAATGGTCACAATCCCGTTGATCTCGCCTGTGCTGTCTTTTGGACCACCTTGGTCATGAGCCAAAAGTTTGGTTAGTTTGGTTTCAAGCTCCAACATTCCCCGCTTGGAATATTCCAAGGAAGCTCCCTCTGGAGCCATCATAACCGAAAGAAAATAACCCCGATCTTCTTTGGGCGCGTACTCGCTAGGCGTGAATTTGAACAGGAAAACCCCAAACGCCAAAATCAAAACCATAAACCCGATAATCAGGCTTGGCCGCCGAAAACACCCATCTAGAACGGTATGGTATTTGAGTGTCCACTTCGCCAGCAGATTGTTAACATAATTTGTAATGGGGTTTTTGCGATGTCCTGCCTCAGGTTTTCTGAGAATCTGCGAACACAACATGGGCGTGAGACTAAGAGCGGTAAACGAGGAGAAAAGGATCGCCCCAATCATCGCCCACGCAAACTCCGTAAAGAGCTTTCCCGTACTGCCAGGCATCAAAGAGACAGGAAGGAACACAGCGACCAGAACCAACGTCGTCGCAACCACCGCAAAAGCCACTTGGTTCACGCCAATAAAAGACGAAGCAAGAGGAGGCTTTCCGTCTTCAATCCGTTTATAAACATTCTCAAGAACGACAATCGCATCATCCACCACCAAGCCAATTGCCAGCACCAAAGCCAACAAAGTCAGTAAATTCATTGAAAAGCCAAAAGCCCATAGCACAATGAAAGAGCCAATAAGCGAGACCGGAATAGCCACCGACGGAATGATCGTTGCCCGTAAATCCCCAAGGAAAATCCAGATGACGAAAATAACCAAGGCAATCGTTAGAAAAATGGTCATATAGACTTCATGAACCGCACCCTCGATAAAAATGCCTGAATCGAAGGCAACTTCCATAATAATATCTTTGGGCAAGGTAGGAGCTATCTTGGCCATTTCGGCCTTAATGCCCCGAATAACGTCAAGCGTGTTGGCGTTCGATTGTTTAACAATACCAAGACCGATAGAGGACTTCGCGTTATAACGCAGCTCCGTTCGCTCATCTGCTGCCCCTTTTTCAATTTTGGCAACATCAGCCAAGCGGACAAGATGCCCATCTTTCCCCCGTGCAACCACCAATTGCTTGAAATCATCCAACTTGTTGTAAACACGATCAACCCGCACGGTAAACTCCCGGGCAAGAGACTCAATCCGTCCGGCTGGCAATTCAATATTTTCGCGCAGCAAAGCCTGTTCAACGTCTTGTGCTGTCAAGCTACGGGCCGCCAAAGCGTTACGGTCTAGCCAAAGCCGCATGGCGTACCGACGTTCCCCCCCGATTTGAACCCGAGAAACCCCTTCGACCACCGATAGGCGATCTTTCAGATAACGGTCAGCATAGTCGGTCAGCTCCAATCCGTCCCGAGCCTTGCTTTGCAAAGCAATCCAGAAAATGGCTTGGGTATTCGAATCTACCTTAGAAATTTGAGGTGTTTCAACTTCGGAGGGCAGCATACCCTGAACCCGCGTAACGCGATCCCGCACATCGTTAGCGGCTTCTTCAATATCTTTTTTAAGAGTGAATTCAACCGAAATTGTTGAAAGACCATCTTCTGATTTTGACTCGATAGAGCGAATTCCCTGAATTCCCGAGATACTATCTTCCAAAACTTGCGTCACTCGCGATTCGATAATTTCAGCCGATGCTCCGGTATATAGCGTCTCAACCGTCACGATGGGGGGATCAATATCTGGATATTCCCGCAAAGGAAGATCGGTAAAAGCAACAATCCCCAAAATAATAACCAATAGATTGATAACCGTCGCAAAAACCGGACGGCGAATGGAAATATCCGAGAGTTTCATGGGTTATTGACCTTCTTCTTGGGGAACAGCAACGCCTTGCGGGGCCTCCCCTTTTTCGCTTGTCTCTTTCAACGCTTCTTGTTTGCGTGAAACCGAAAAATCGAGAGCCTCTTTTTTAAGGCCTCCAATGGTCTTCTCGCCCACAACCACGACCTCACCGCCAGATTGAGCCTTCATCGTGCCTTCTACGATCACGCTTTCTCCTTCTTTAAGACCGGAAAGGATTTCAACCTTACCCATTTCACGCACGCCCAATTGAACCTCACGGCTTTCAGCCTTTTTGTCAGCTCCCACCACCAAAACGGTTTTCTTCTCGCCTGCAGACAACAAGGCTTCCTCTGGAACAGCCAAAGAAGTGCGGGTATTCTTGACAATATCTACGTGCATTAAAAGTCCAGGGCGAAGGCGCGCATCCACGTTAGGCAAACTGGCGTTAACCCGAATAGCGCGGGTCTCTGGATTGATACGGGAATCAACCGCCGAAATAACGCCGGTGAATTTCTCCCCGGGGTAGGCCTCTGTCCGCGCCTCAATAGCCAACCCCAGCTTCAGAACCGAAAGAAACCCTTCGGGCACTGTAAATTCAAGCTTAATCGGGTCTAGCGCATCAATTGTTGTAATCACAGTCCCGGGAGACACCAAATCTCCTACACTGACTTGCCGAATACCAACAACCCCATCAAACGGGGCCACAATCAGGCGTTTGTTAAGTTGTGCTTTGGCGACGTTCATCCGCGCCTCTTCCTGATCTTTCTGCGCAACACTCCCGATTTGGGTACTTGCCAGCTTCTGATAGCGGTCAAAAGATTTCTGCGCCTCGGTTACTGTCGCCCGCTCCTCATCATCGCTCAGCTCAACAATGACAGTCCCTGCCTTGACCAAACCACCTTCAGGAACGACGATGCTTTTGACGGTCTCCGTCACCGTTGCGGTTAAGGCCGCAGATTCGTTGGCCTCTGCCGTCCCAATTGCCTCAATACGATCAGAAAACGGCACTCCTTCTACCTTGGTTACGATAACCCCGGGAGCAGCAGAAGGTGGCTGGAAATTGGCAAATTTGATCTTGATAAAGGTCATAAAGCCAGTTCCGCCCAAAAGGCCCAAGCCTACCAGTATCAAAAGACCTTTGCCCCAATGCCGACGAATAAACCCGAATGTCATTTTTTCCTGCCTTTTTCTCTTGCTCTAGAGGTAGCGTTTTATAGACTAAGTCTCAAGGGGAGTATCTCAATCCAGAGAATTTTATCTAGCATTATAAAAACTATCGCGCTAAATCCCTCTGGTATCAAAGAAGGAAACACAAAAATGAGAAATGCGGCTTTGGCTGTTTTACACGAAATAGAGAGTGGGAATATTCAAGAACCTCAAACTCCGGTTCTTCTCCTTCTGGGCGAAAAAGCCCTTTTCTCCTCTGCTTTTCCTAAAGCAGATATCTGGACCCCCTACGCGGAGGAAGCCCTTTCTTGGAAAAATCAGGGTCACACGCTCGTGAGCCCCCCAGACACAAGAGGAAAATATCAAACAGTTATTCTTCTGTTTCCCAAGCAAAAAGAAGAAGCTGAGTCCTTGTTGGCTGAGGCAATCTTGGCTCTTTCTCCTTCAGGCCGCTTAATCGTTGCCGCAGAAAATTTGAATGGGGGGCGGGGATTAGGCGAAAAACTTGAGTTTTTCGGGCTTCAACCTTCTTCTTTTTCCAAACACAAATCACGTGTTTGTGTAACCAACCTAAGCGGAACCCGCAAAGACTGTGTCGAAACCGCGCAGAAAAAGGGCGCTGCGCAGCAAAGACCAGACGGCCTGTGGTCTTGCCCGGGGCTGTTTAGCTGGGACAGGTTAGACGTTGGAACCTTTACTCTCCTAGAATTTCTGCCCAAAGACCTGCGCGGAAAAGGGGCTGATCTTGGCTGTGGCATCGGCGAAATTGGCTTAAGGCTGCTCCCTTCTTGTCCAGAAATTGAACACTTAACTTGTGTTGACCACGATGCGCGGGCTCTTTTTTGTGCGCAACAAAATCTAGCGGCCTTCCAAACAAAAACTGAATTCTTATGGGCAGACGCGACCGCTATGCTGCCCCTGCGCGGACTTGATTTTGTCGTGATGAACCCACCTTTTCACAAAGGCCCTGAAGAAAGCGCAGCTCTCGGACAAAAATTTATTGACCGTGCCGCTGTTTCTTTGAAACCCGGGGGACAGCTATGGATGGTTGCCAATATCCACCTCCCTTATGAAAAAATATTGGCCGCTAGCTTTGAATCTTACGAGATTGTGGGAGAACGCCACGGATTTAAGGTCATACGCGCCCGAACAGTTTCGCGATAGCCAAGATTGTAAAATCTGATTAGAATCTTTCGATTGTAACGTGAATCGAAAACGGGAGCCCGAAAAATGCCAAAAGTTCTAATCGCCGATAAAATGGACCGGCAAGCGGAAGAAATTTTCAGCCGCAACGGAGTTGCTTTCGATGTCAAACCCGGGCTCTCCCCCGATGAACTAAGCCAAATTGCCGGATCCTATGACGGAATTGCTTGTCGGTCCTCTGCCAAAATCACAGCCGCAGTCATTTCCGCCGCGAAGGGTTTGAAAGTCATTGGACGGGCAGGAATTGGCGTCGATACAATTGATGTTCCTGCAGCAACCGCCGCCGGTATCGTGGTTATGAACACCCCCTTTGGAAACTCCATCACTACAGCCGAACATACCATTGCCATGATGATGGCTCTTGCTCGGCAAATTCCTCAAGCCAGCACATCGACCCATGCCGGCAAATGGGAAAAAAGCAAGTTTATGGGGGTTGAGCTTTATGGAAAGACTATTGGTATCATCGGTTGCGGAAACATTGGTGCAATCGTCGCCACAAGAGCCTTGGGACTTCAAATGCAGGTTATTGCCTATGACCCGTTTTTGAGCGCGCAACGCGCCGATGAACTGGGTGTTGAACCCGTTGATCTTGAAACTTTGTTTGCCCGTTCTGATTTTATAACCCTTCACGTTCCCAAAACAGACAAGACCTCGGGAATGATTAACACTCAAACCTTATCCCAAATGAAAAAAGGGGTCAGGGTTATCAACTGCGCCCGCGGAGGCCTCATTGTAGAACAAGATCTCAAAAATGCTTTGGATTCTGGTCAAGTAGCCGGAGCCGCTCTTGATGTTTTTGAAGTAGAGCCCGCCGAAACCAATATCCTTTTCGGACACCCCAACGTTATCTGCACTCCTCACTTGGGAGCCTCAACCAGCGAGGCGCAAGTAAACGTTGCCATTCAAGTAGCCGAACAAATGTCTGCCTTTTTGCTGCACGGAGCAGTAAGCAACGCGGTGAATATGCCCTCAATTTCTGCGGAAGAAGCCCCGCGTCTCAAACCCTTTATGAAGCTTGCAACCCAATTAGGCTCCTGTATCGGTCAAACCATTGCCTCAGCTCCCCATAAAGTAGAAATTGAGTATCGGGGAGATGTGACCCTTCTGAACGTCAAACCTCTAACGGCTTGCGCCTTAGCCTCCATTCTCTCTGCTATGACCGACTCCGTTAATATGGTTAACGCGCCAGAGATTGCCAAAGCAAGAAAAATTACAGTTTCAGAAACCAAGACAGAAAACGATGAAAATTGGGGGGCTGGTATTCGAATTCTGGTCGAAGCGGAAGATGGTCCCCATTCAGTCACTGGAACCTTGTTCGCAGGACGCGAGCCACGATTGGTTGAAATGGACGGAGTTCCTATTGAGGCGGCGTTAACACCCCACATGATGTTTCTTCGCAACCAAGACACTCCCGGGGTCATTGGCCATTTGGGAACTCTGCTGGCTGAAAGCAACCAAAACATTGCGGACTTCCGGCTCGGGCGCACCGGACAGGGTCAAACAGCTCTGGCTCTCATCGCCCTTGACGCACCTCTTCCTGATGCGGTTTTGAGCAAAGTCAAAGCCTTGCCCCAAATCACACAAGCCTGCCGACTGAAGTTTTAGTCACATCACCTAGACATAAAGGAAAAATACAGGTATCCTCATGCTTTCTTGGTTTGTCCATCTTGGACAGGCGGTCTTTCTTTTTAAGCAATCTTGTGAACATGGATACTTTGCTTTCCTTTCTTGCGACTGACTTTGAAGGTCACAGCCTCGGCTTGTGGGCAAGCTTTTTGGGAATTGTTGTTTCCCTCCTCATTTTTGACTTAACCGTTCTCAACCGCAAAGATGTGGTTATCTCCCCCAGGCAAAGCCTGATTTACTCGGGATTCTACGTTTTACTTGCTCTGGTTTTTGGCGGATGGGTTTGGGGAAACCTCGGCGAGGACAGCGGTGTCGATTACTTCACTGCCTACATGGTTGAACTTTCACTGTCTCTCGACAATTTGTTCGTTATGTCGGTTGTTCTTTCTTACTTTGCCATTCCCAAAAAATACCAGCACCGCGTTCTTTTCTGGGGAATTATGGGAGTCTTGGTCATGCGCGGGCTCATGATTGGCTTTGGCGTGGCCCTTATCCACTCTTTCGAATGGGTGCTCTATGTTTTTGCTGCATTCCTGATTATCACCGGTATTAAAATGCTGCTGATGAAGGATGATGACGATGATATTAAAGATAGTCGGCTCATCCTCTTTTTTCAGAAGCATTTGCGCTATACCAAAGAAATCAACGGCCATGCCTTTCTTGTGTCCCTGCCCCATAACCACACAGGAAACATGGTCTTGCACGCAACCCCGCTCCTGATGGCTTTGATTTGCATTGAATTCATGGACGTCGTCTTTGCCCTTGACAGTGTTCCTGCCGTTTTCGCCATTACAACCGACCCCTTCGTTGTTTACACCAGCAACATCTTCGCCATTCTAGGTTTACGGACGATGTATTTCGCCGTCACGGCCATGCTTGATCGTTTCAAATATATAAAATACTCCCTCGCGCTGGTTTTGGTTTTCATTGGCGGGAAGGTTTTCTATAGCGGTTTCATTGAAAAAATTAACCCTCTCGTCTCACTGACGATTACTCTTGTCGTTCTATTAGGAGGAATTATTTTCTCCCTGATAAAGACACGGAACGAAGAAAAAGGGCATCTCTAAGCCACAGAATCTCTCGCGGCGCAGCACAGATTTGTGCGCCATCTTCTTCTTTTGTTTAGGGATTTCTGGTTAAATGAGAAATGGGGCCAACTGAAAAATCAGCCCCCATAGGGAGCGTTCAGCATGACAGATTCTGTAACACACAAGGTTCTCAAACCCGTCCCCCATGTTGAGCTTATAACATCTCGTCTTTCAACCGGAGATCTTAACGATTTGTGCGATTCCACTGAATCGGCTATCGAGGCCGGTGGTGGGTTTGGCTGGGTAGAGACACCCGAGAGGGACGTCTTAGAAAGGTTTTGGCTGGGCGTTTTGGCCATGCCAAAACGGGCTTTGTTTGTTGCACGTCTTGACGGCGTAATCTGCGGAACGGCTCAGTTAATTCGCCCCCCTAGCAACAATGAAGCACAAGCTTTTGCGGTCCAATTAACTGGATTATTTATTGCCCCGTGGGCACGAGGGCAAGGTCTTTCCAGACGCTTGCTTGATCTGGTTGAACGAACGGCCCGCAAAGAAGGATTCTCCGTGATTAACCTTGATGTGCGTGTCACTCAGGAAGCCGCCATTAAGCTCTATGAAAGCACAGGATACAAACTCATTGGGGAACACCCCTGCTATGCTCATGTTTGTCAAAAGACTGTTGCTGGCCGCTACTATTATAAGATCATCGACCACTCAATTGAAGAAACCTCGAAGTAGCCAGTTTGCCTTGGCGCAGGATGCGAAGCTGCCGCTCACATGGGAATCTATGACGGTCAAGATACAATCCACTATTATTTTACATAAAATAATCTATCGTGCGTAGGGCTGTGAGGTCCTATAAAAGCTATTCTCTCCGGCAGGGGTTTTGAGGTAAGGGGCAAGGATCACATCTTCTTCACCACTGTTTTTAAGGTTATCAATGGCTTGATTCATTATATTGATAAATGTGAGTGTGTCATTACTCCGCAAAAAACTTAATGTGTTGGGAACAATAACGGCGGGACGGTTTCCATCAATTTTCTTGAGTATATTTGGGTTGTACTTCGAGTATTCCCCCATACTTAATGGCTCGTTGATAACAATATCGGCTTTCTTGCTGGCTACATCCATCATCATCTGGGTGGGCGTTCCAAGCTGGGGAATGGCAACAGTTTTTGCTTGAGGAAACAAAACACGTGCGGCTTGTCCCGACACATCGCCGTCGATAACCGAGATTCGGATATTATCGTGATTGATAATGGTGCGCGCATCCGTTTCAAATCGTTTGTCATCTGCGCGGGAATATAAATAAAACGGCACATAAATCATGGGTATTGAATAGGTCAGAAATTTTGTTGTGCTGGGCATCACAGGGCCTTCGCTTCCGCAAATGGCATCTATTTTTCCTGTGCGGAGTGCTTCAACCTGATCACCGAGGTTCACTTCCATCACCCAATCAATTTTTAAACCGAGATTGCGCCCCAATGCTTCAACATATTCGTAATTCATACCACTGAATTTCTTTGTGGTAAGATCCATATCAAAATAAGGGGGCCAGAGCATATAGCCGCATTTAATAACACCTGTGCGCAGAACACGGTCATATGTAGTTTCAGCATAGGCCATAAAAGGTATAAAAATAACACACAAAGCTAAGATAACATTTTTCATAGTTTAGTCCTCCGTTTTGAAGACTTTGGTAGAAGATGGGTAAATTTGTCAACAAAATACTTTAATTGTGTACAAAAACACTTATAATATGAAGTTTGCAGCAAAGGAAGTTCAGTAAATATGATTTCGATTCATCAACTTCGTGCGGCGCGTGCTCTTATTAACTGGTCTCAAAGAGATTTAGCCAACAAAACAGGCATATCGCTACGCGCACTCGCCAACATTGAATCAGGGGCATCTGTTCCACGCATCAGCACTGCCGATTTTTTAGAACAGGCCCTGGAAAAGGGGGGTGTCGAATTTCTCTCTGCCGATGGCGTGCGCCTTCGCAAAGAAGTGTTGGAGATACATACCTATGAAGGGAATGAAGCTTTACGGATTCTATGGACGGATATGTTCGAAGTTCTGCCAAATGGCGACGAATATATGGGTGTTTATCTGGATGAGAGATTCTTTGCTGAAAAAGGAACGCCGGAACAAATTAATGATTTTTATAAAAAATGTTCCGAAAAAAATCTGAGAGAAAGACTCCTGATTAAAAAAGGTGATGATTTTATTATTTCCGCACGAGAAAATTATCGCTGGCTTCGTTCCGATCTATTTATCGAGATTCCGTTTATTATCTACGGGAATACTGTCATCAAAATTCTGATGGGAGAAACAATGAAAATTATTTTAATTCGCAACGAAGCCCTTGCCAACGCCTATAAAAAACAATTCGAAATTTATTGGCACAAAGAAAGTGAGAAATTGCCAAAAATTTAACATGGTGCTTTAAGCAGTGCCCTCTCAAAGGATATAATGGAGGACACACCCTAAATTATTTGCATTTTATCCACAGAATCCTGTAAAACCATGACCTATGGTTCATCAGGAAAATTCATTCGACGTTGTGGTGATTGGTGGCGGACACGCAGGATGCGAAGCTGCCGCTGC
>JAGOQV010000028.1 GCA_018063145.1 Alphaproteobacteria bacterium | reverse complement strand
GACCGTTACATCAACCCGTCCATCCAATTGAAGGTTATCAGTATCAAAGTCCTGTCTTCCAACTAACTCGTTCCCCTTCAGATTGATAATCGAGGCTTCCATACGATCAACAGTGGTAATATTAGGTGTGTAGAGAATCCACGCCTTGGGATAATCAAACTTAGCAATATCAATGAAGCTAAAGGTTTCCATGTGGACAGCTGGAGACGTGTCAGGGGCCAAAAGTTTGAACGACTTGAGACCCAGAATCTGCAGATCACGATGGGATTCTTGATGTTCAGCCGCGAGTTTGTACTCAACAAAAATGACTTTGGGGCCTGAAATAAGAACTTTTCCTCTCACCGAAAAAGCTCCAGTTTTTTCAAGCAGCGTGAACTGCACGTCAACTTCACGATCCGAAACAACCGTCATCCCTTCAGCGGAAAGGCCGTTGGTCAGCATATAATTAATAAACCAGTTCTTTGCCGAAATCAGTCCCCTTAGATCCAAGGTGTGGATCAGAAACATATCTCGTTTATCAATATCTGGAGGGCTCACATACTTTGCAACTTGTTGGAAAAGTTCTTTTCCCGATTTCTGCACAACATCAGATTCACCCACGTCCGTGTCCGATGCCATTTTAACCCACCCTTTGGGCAATCTGACGGTATATTTCAGGTAATCCAAATTGAGAGGAGCGTCTTTGAATACGTCGGTTTTGGCAAGAAAATTGCTCTGAGAAAGGGAGACTTTTTCATCCACATTGGGAATAGGTGTGTCTGTCAGGAAAGCAAAAGCAGGCGAGCCTATCCCCCCTATAACCAACAAAACAAAAAATAGAAAAAATCCTAAACCCAGTTTTTTCATCTTACATTTCCTTTGATTGTATCGGAATGGGGTGACGGTCGGCATCAATAGCCACATAGGTATAAACTCCCTCTGTCACATGCCGAATCTCACCTCCTACAGCACGAAGGACCCACGAATCTATACGGACTGTGATGGACGTGCGTCCAATTTGAACAATATCCGCGAAAAATGAAACCTCATCCCCTACGAAAACAGGCTCATGGAAAGAAGTTGCATTTACGCCAACTGTGACCACCTTGGCCCGCGCATAACCATAGGCACAAATTCCACCCGCAATGTCCATTTGACCTAAAATCCACCCGCCGAAGATGTCACCGCCAGCATTTGCATCCACTTCGCTAGCAACGGTGCGAATAGTCGGAGAACAGGCGGGATAGGTGGCGAGGCAGGTTGTCATGGGCTTCAATCTGTGCTTGGATACCAAATCAACATGATTATAGCGCAAGATGACTTAAAAAATGACTGATTTATTTTCATCGGCCAAGAAAACAGCCGCTAGTACCGATTACTCCGCTTCAGACATTGAGGTTTTGGAAGGGCTTGAGCCTGTCCGCCGTCGTCCGGGGATGTATATTGGCGGAACCGACGAAGGGGCTATGCACCATCTCGTTAATGAAATTTTAGATAACTCAATGGACGAAGCTGTGGCCGGATTCGCGAGCCGCATTGAAATCCACCTCAGAAGTGATTCTACTGTTATTGTTTCAGACAACGGGCGAGGAATTCCGGTAGATCCACACCCGAAATTCCCCAAAAAATCGGCCCTCGAAGTCATTCTGACTATGCTCCACTCCGGCGGAAAGTTCAGCAGCAAAGCCTATCAGACGTCCGGGGGACTTCACGGAGTTGGTATTTCTGTTGTAAATGCCCTTTCTGATACGATGACCGTTGAAGTTGCGCGAGACAACAGGTTGTATAAGCAAGGCTTTTCCAGAGGCGTTCCCACTTCGAAGCTGCTGGATATGGGGGCTATAAAAGGCCGCAAAGGAACGACAGTCACCTTTCACCCTGATCCCGAAATTTTTGGAAAATCTCTCAAATTTTCGCCCCGCCAGATTCATGATCTGGTTCGATCCAAGGCCTATCTCTTTCGCGGCGTTGAAATCCTCTGGTCCTGCGATCCCGAATTGCTTGGAGCCGATTCAAAAATTCCGGCCAAGCAGACGTTTCACTTCCCGAACGGCTTGCTGGACTTTTTAAGCCGCGAACTTGAAAACCAGCAGACCTTAATTCCCGAAGCCTTTTATATACAGGCTGATTTGGCTGATAAGATGGGACGGGTTGAGTGCGCGGTCTCGTGGCTCAGTGAAGGCGAGGGATTTGTAAAATCTTACTGTAACACAATCCCTACTCCGCAAGGAGGAACCCATGAGTCTGGGCTGCGAACTATGTTGGTACGAGGACTGAAATCTTATGGGGATTTGACCGGCAATAAAAAAGCGGGAATGATTACCGCCGATGACGTGCTGGGTAACATTGCTGTCATGCTTTCGGTTTTTATCCGAGACCCACAGTTTCAAGGGCAAACCAAAGACAAACTGGTCTCCACGGATGCTGCACGGCTGGTTGACAATGCTCTTAAAGATTATTTTGACCACTGGCTGACTAGCAACCCGTCTCGTAGTACCGCTTTGCTTGAATCTCTCATCGAGAAGGCCGAGGACCGCCAACGCAAAAAGGACGAGAAAGAACAAACCCGTAAAACGCCAACGCGCAAACTTCGTCTTCCTGGGAAGCTGGCCGATTGCAGTCGCAATTCGCCCGAAGGAACAGAACTATTCATTGTTGAAGGAGATAGCGCAGGAGGATCAGCCAAACAGGGTCGCAACCGTGAAACTCAAGCTATTCTTCCACTGCGTGGAAAAATTTTGAATGTTGTCAGTGCCTCTCGTGAAAAAATCCGTGACAATCAGGAGATACAAGATCTCACCCAAGCAATTGGTTGCGGCATTGGACCAGCTTTCAAACTTTCCAATTTACGCTACGAACGTATCATCATCATGACGGATGCCGACGTTGATGGAGCCCATATTGCCTCCTTACTTATGACCTTCTTTTATACGCAAATGACAGAGATGGTAGAAAAAGGACACTTGTACCTTGCCCTTCCTCCCTTGTACCGCCTTACGTCTGGAACGCTCAGCGCGTATGCCAAAGATGACGCCCACAAAGCTGAACTGATGAAAACTGTCTTCAAAGGAAAAAGCAAAGTAGAAATCAGTCGCTTTAAGGGGCTCGGTGAAATGCCAGCCAAGCAGCTCAAAGAAACCACCATGTCTCCCGAAAGCCGCACTCTTATCCGTGTTTCTGTTGAAAATGCCAAGGCTGCCTTGGCGGACATCAAACAGAATGAGGAACTTGATGATTTGGTCGAACGGTTAATGGGAAAAAATGCTGAAAGCCGATTTGATTTCATCCAAAAGAATGCGATTTTTGCTGACAATATTGATGTTTAAGAAACTTCCTCGCCCCTCTTTTCGGTTTGTTTTAGTTGCGGGAGCTGTTGCCGCGATTGCCGTTGTTATTTTTTCTTCTGAATTTTTGGGCGCACGGCTTTGTGAAAGACTTATTCGACAAAATGGATTTCCTGAAGCGCGGATTGCTGATTTTTCACTCTCCCCAAGCGGAATTTTTATAGACACTCTTTCTCTAGATCGTAGTGAATTCAGCACAGCCGAAGGCATATCTATTCAGCTGAGTTGGATAGATTTTTTGACAGCTCATCACATTGAATCCGTCAAGGTAAAGGATATAAGCCTCGCCGGAGAGATGAGTGCAGACGGTCAATATAAAATTGCCGGATGGGATGCTTCTTTCCCAAGCTTTTCAACTGCTCAAGAGAGTTCTGGTGCGCGAGTTGGTTCGGTCCTCATTGATGGGATCAATATTGACATGGACACAGACTACGGGAACATCCGGTTAAGTGGAAAAATATCCTACCAAGACAACTCCCAGTCAGGCGAATCCAGTTTTCAGTCCAACTTTTGGGCCAAACAGAAACAGCTTGGATTTTCTGCTTCTATAAATGGTCACAAGAAGAAAACTGACCCATCTTGGATTTACTCATGTGAATGGCAGGACGGGAGAATTGATCTTCCCCATATCCAAGCCTCGCGCCTTTCCGGTTGGGTTGATTTTGGAGACACAAGCAAGGCCGGACAAATTTCAGCGGGCAGTGTCAAACACCAAAACATGACGTTACAAAACCTTGACATTGTTATTGATACGGCCAAAGAAGATATGGCCTTCTTCAAAACCAGCCCTGCAGGGTTTCCAAATGTTGTATTGGTTGGCGTGTGGAATAAATCTTCTGATCTCCCCATTCGTTTTGAAGTAAGTGCCCAAAAACCTGCCGAACTTCTAGAGCTTTTCGGTTCAGAACCAAAAGCAAAAGAATCTTCCACCTTTTCAGAACTTCCTCCCCTTACTCTTGAGGCGCGTTCCAGTTGGGATAGGCTCTCACTTGCGTCAGAGGTAACGGCGGATTGGACCCTCCGTTTGGGAAAAGGAGAGATCAAAGCGAATGGAACGGCTGGTTTTGAAAAAGAAACAGGAGTAACCAAGATTCATTTGAATCCATCATCCCTAGATGCATCCGCTTTGACCTTTTTTCCTGCCCTCACAGATGACAAACTCTCGATCACAACAGGGCAAATCAAAGTGACCGGTGACTTGCTTCTTTCCGCCAACTCTCCACCAAAAGGCCCCATGAGCTTTGCTTTTGAAAATATCGGAGGAAGTTACGATCAAACTCCATTCGAAGGGCTTACTGGCATTCTGCTCTTTACCGATATAGCCCCTTCTTCATGGCGAATTGATCCAGCCGCAGAATTTTCCCTCAAACGGGCAGGAAAAGGAAATATCTTGGAAAATGGGAAAATAAGCCTCACAGGAGATTCTCAGACTGGATTGCTCTGGAAAAAAGCCGATTTTGACTTGGGCGGGGGAAGTTTGAGCCTTCATCCGTTCTCTCAAACGAAGGGTAGCATACGGAAGTCGCAGATTACCTTACGCGATGTCGATATGGAAAAATTGATAAAAATTGCTGAAGTCGATGGCTTAGAGGGAAACGGAAAAATTGAGGGGGTCTTGCCTGTAGAGCTCGGCCCTCAGGGGTTTATCGTGAAGGGTGGATTGATTAAAAATAGCGGAGATGGCGAATTTCGCTATGCCCCTGTATCTTTCCCTACGGCCTTGCAAGGTGACGACCAGCGCATGAAAACGGTGAGGGAAGCTCTTAGTCACTTCAAATTTACCCAGTTGGAACTATCAATTGATGGTCCGCTCGAAGGCTCGCTCAAAACCACGCTTAAGGCGAAAGGAACAAACCCAAGATTTGATGATAGGCCGATTGAGTTGAATATTAACCTTGAGGGGGCACTAGGTTCGGCATTATCACAAGTTTTGAACCCTTCTGCTTTTACGACAGACAAGGCACAGAACGTTCTTAAAAACACAAAACCGAACTCTCCTTGAAGTTTGCTTAACAAGAGTTGTACACTCACCGATATAACCCGAACAAGAGCCACAACATGACCCGTTTTTCACTCTTCTGCACACTCTTACTCCTCACCACTGCCTGCACGCCGACAGTTAAACTGGAAGCTCCAGACAAGCCGATTCAAATCAATATGAACATCAAGATTGAACATGAGGTCCGCGTGCGTGTCGAAAAAGACCTCGAAAGTGAGATTGCCTCTAACCCAGACCTTTTCGGCGTTCCCGCCAAGAAAACAAACCGTAAATAAAATCACGAAAACAAGGATGATATTGTCATGAAAAAATTTATACTCCTCGCCGTTTCTTCCCTTTTTATGTTTCTCCCTGTTGCAGCTATGGCTGGCGGGCTAGACCTTGTGGGGGCAAAACAAGCTGGGCTGATTGGCGAACAACCTGACGGGCTCATCGGTGCGGTAACATCATCTCCTTCAGCCGAAGTAGAAGCCTTGATTGCCAATACCAACCAAGGACGTTTGGATGTGTACCGCGAAACAGCCCAAAAACAAAACCTTCCTCTTGAAACAGTACAAAAAATCGCCGCAGAGAAACTTCTTAACCTCTCCTCCCCGGGGGATTACATCTTCTCTGGTGGAAAATGGGTCAAGAAATAGAGAGACCCTCTTTGCGGAGAAATCAGGGATAGTCGCAGCTGTCATAAGTCACTTTGACAAAAGATCTTTCACCTTCAGAAAGCGTGAAACGAAATTCACGCCCCCCCGCAATCAAGGAATGTTGAAAGGGGAGTGTTCCCATTTTTCTTTCAGTCTCAGCTCCCGCTGCTTTGAAAGTGACGGTTATTGGCTGGCTCGGGTCATACCACGCTTCTGGCTGCCCTTCTTTGTTACGAGAAGAGGCTCCAATACCGGAAATCAACACAGATCCCTCGCCGACTGCAGCCGTGCTATCCGGTCCACTATAAGCCGGTGTACGGATCATAAATCTTTTGCTTGCGGGATCAGAACAATTACGTGGAGGCCGCGCTGAACGAATGACAAACGAAAGTCGATCTGGCGACATTCCATCTTCAAGCTGCTTTCTTAAAATCTCCACCAAGTCCCGCATGGGCCCGTTTTCCGGTAAATCTTTTTGATACTGAGACTGGAGCTGATCCAATCGAGAAGCTGCTGTTTGGGCTTCGGCCCTGACCTTGGTCAAGTCTTCTTGCAAAAGAGTAACCTGCCTCCGTGCATCTTCCGCCTCTTTTTGTAGCGTATCAATCCGAATGACAGAGTGTTGACGCCCCATCCAAAAGCCGACAGACAAACACCCACCTCCCACAATAAGAAAGATCAGGAAGGCGTGGAACCGTTTGGCCGCACGGTCTCTATATCTTGATCGTGGGTTGTACTGGCTTATTGTCATCCTTAGTCTCCAGTCCCAAATTCACCCAAGTTCTTGAGCCCAATCCGAACCATAACCTCGGTCGCATCAGCTCCGGTTTCCTCGAAAGCAAAACTCCGCTTTGCTGTTGTTGAAATGGTTGCGCATTGAGCAAAATAATCAACTCCAAACAATACATTGCGAAACCCGCTAAGATCTCCAAAATCATACCGTGAGGACTCTCTCATCCTCCAGTTTTCAACAAAATCATAGGTTACGTCTTGATAGAGCTGCTCACGGCTTTGATCGAGATCTGTCCCTTCCAAAGCTCTTGCATAGAGATAGGTGGCCGAAAGGGAAATCTTTTCCCAACCCGCATAAGCACTCAATTCATGCCGTTCGGATTCAAAGCTATCGGCCCCTAACTGAAATCGGTAATCCAAACCAAATTTTCTTTGGTAATCAGCCATAATTTGCCCGACAAAATCAGATTCTTGACCAGAAAGCCCCGACCCTTCAGGAAACGGATTGTCCGAATTGTTCAGGCGAAAACTTTGGCCTAGAAAAATTTCTGCTTCGCTCCCATCAGGTGCATAGACCCCTGCCCGCCCACCAAAAGTTGCATGGACACGATCTTCTACCCGATCAAGACCAGGAAAGCGGTTGGGGGAGAAAATATTCAGCGCGTCAATCTGAACATCCTGACTATCTTCATTCGGAATATTGCTGTTATTGTCCACATTGCTAGCGGCGGTTAAGGCGATGGTTGGTTCAATTACACTTTGGAAGGCATCAAAATCTCGAACCAATGGATAAGACAACACATCTTGAACATAAGGGTAAAAACGGGTTGAAACATCGCTGCTGCTATCACCAGACATATCTTCATCGTAGTTAAAGGCTTTGTAAGCATCACCGCGAAGCGCGGCTGTCAAGGTGTTGACACTGCCGAAAGAGGCGACATCGCGCCTCTCCCACCCAGCAGTCGCCGAGCCGCGCAAAACATCCTGCCCATTTCCCTTCCGCGTAAGGCCTAGAGCAGAAAGATCTAGACTCCAACGCCCTCCCAAAAGATCATTTGGTTGCCCCAGCATATTGCTTCGAATATCTGGCAAAATATTGGGCTGATCGGCAGAGCGGTCACTCACTCGAACATCCTGAAAAGCCATAGCTCTTCCCACCAGATAATTGCGTCCTGAAAACCTTTCGGCATACACCTCGTTATCAAGAACGCTCTCGCTCGATAGATCATATTGCCGCAAATATTGGTCGTCGGTTGTTAATTGAGTCCGGAACCCTGCCCGCCATTTTTCATCAATGTCCCAAAGACCTTTTCCGAAAAGGTGGCCACGAAACTCGTCACCCTTGGTGATTGTTTCACCACCTACGGTGTCTTTGCGGCTAGAAGATGTTGCGCTGGTATCCAATTCTAACTCAGCATCGTCATAGCGTTTGCGATACTCACCAAAAGCCATAGGGGTTTCTTTGGTAAACAATCGCGCTCCCAATGTTGCGTCTTCTGAAGGACTGATAGCCCAGTAATAGCGGGTGTTCACACTCAACCCCATTTGGGAATTGCTAGAAAAGGTCGGAGGCAAAACGCCGCTTTTTTGATGAATCGTTCCATCGGGGTGAGAAAAATAGGGCGTGTAGGCAATTGGGAACCCGCCAACTTCAAACGTAGCATCATTGTAAGTGATTGTATGGTCAGTTGTATCATGCGTGACCTTCCCTGCCCGAAACTGCCACAGTGGAGCCTTCTCTGGGTCAGCCTTACATTCCTCGCAAGGTGTATAGGTTGCATCAGTCATGACAATTCTTTCAGCGTTTTCGCGGTGGCCCTCTTCAGCCGTAAACCGTGAACCATCAGCCAGAACACTGCGCAACTTTTTAACATAGCCGTTTTTGAAACGGTCCTTTAACTCAACACGGTCTGCAAAATGGACATCCCCAGAAGGCTCCATCATCACCACATCACCTTCAGCTTCTACGGCTTCATTTAACAAATGATAGGTAACCGTCTTTGCTTTGACCACGCGCCCCTCTTGAGTAATTTCAACATTGCCCGAGGCTACAATAATTTGGTTTTTCTCATCGTAGTTGATTTGTTCGGCAAGAAAGTCAACTTGGTCAGAAACAGGGGGAGTCTCTCCCGAAACTGCCGCGTAGCCAAAACAGGGGAAAGCCGCTCCCGACAACAAAAAAGAGAGCAGAGCAAAACGTTTAATTCGAACAGAAAAAGGCGGAAAACAAGACATTGAAAAGCAACAAGATGGGGAAGAGATTACGAACGGCCCATTGTCATGAAAAACCGCTCTTAAGTCAATGATAGCTATTTAGACCGCCGCAAAAGAAACGCAGGCATATTGTCTTCTGAAAAACAAGAAGGCTCTTCAGTTTCAAGGGGTTCTCTTATTGGTTTAACTTCTTGGGTTAACTTTCTAACAGAAGCAACTGTTTTTATTTTCTCTTCTGGAGGCTTGTCTTCGGAATTTTTGGAAGGCCTAGGCTCAGAAGCCACACGAGACTTTGTCTGAGGCTTAAAGCTCTCGGTTGGCACTTCTTTTCCGACAACTTTATGAATAGATTCCGCTAGTTTATCGTCTTCCGGTGTAACCAAAGTCCACGCTTTGCCAGTTTGACCTGCGCGGCCTGTCCGCCCAATCCGGTGAACATAGTCCTCTGCATTAAATGGAACGTCGTAGTTAAAGACATGGGAGACCCCAACAACATCAAGGCCACGAGCCGCAACATCCGAACAAACTAGCAAAACGACAGAGCCATCCTTGAAAGCCTGAAGCGTTTCTGTCCGCTTTGACTGGACCATATCCCCGTGCAAGGGAGAAGCAGCAAAGCCTTTGGTTTTAAGCCACCGCCCGAGCAGATCAACATCTTTTTTTCGATTGCAGAAAACAAAGGCGTTTTTGACACTTTCATGAGAAATAAGCTCATGCAAAGCGGCCCGCTTGTCTTTGGAAGAAACCAGCATCATACGGTGATCGACTGTTGCCGCCGGAGAAGCCGGAGGAGCAACCGAAACCATTTTGGGATTGCTCAAGAATTTTTCGGAGAGCTGTTTAATTTCAGGAGGCATTGTTGCAGAAAATAACAAAGTCTGACGTGCCGGCGGAATAAAACTAACAATCTTTTCAATGTCGGGAATAAAACCCATATCCAGCATCCGGTCCGCTTCGTCTATAACTAGGATACGAATATCCGAAAGCAAAATTTGGCCGCGATCAAACAAATCAAGCAACCGCCCGGGGGTTGCAATCAGAACATCTACCCCTTTTTCAAGAGCTTTGATTTGCTCTCCCATAGACTCGCCGCCAACCAGTAACGCCTTGGTCAATTTATGGTACTTGCCGTAGCTGTCAAAATTTTCAGCAACCTGAGCCGCGAGTTCTCGCGTTGGAGCCAAAACCAAAGACCGAGGCATTCTCGTTCTGGCCCGTCCATTCGCAAGCATCTCAATCATTGGCAAGGTAAAACTGGCGGTCTTTCCTGTTCCTGTTTGAGCCAAGCCAATTAGGTCACGCGCCATCAAAACAATCGGGATTGCTTTCTCTTGAATAGGAGTCGGAGTCGTGTAGCCGATCTCTTCAATCGCCTTCAATAATTCCTCGCCTAGTCCTAATTCAGAAAAATTCATAAAAAAAACAGCCCCCCCAATGTGAGCATATGTAAGGATGATAAGTTAAGCTGATGTGGTTTTTCCAGAAAAGACAAGCAAAGTCAATGAGTTTCGTGGGCGTGTCCGTCATGGTCTTCATGTACATAGGCAGAATTCGGCATAAAAACCGAGAGAGCAAGAATATTTTTATGAACAAACGCAAAGATAAACACATTAACCGCAAACAGAAGAGTAGCTATAATCAAAATATTTCGATTATGGCATTGTTCTTTGCCGCACGCAGCGTTAGAACAATTCTCCCCTCTAGCAGCAAATTTTTTAGCGAGGACAAAAACTCCCCACCCCAATCCAACCATCCCACCAGAAAAGATGATAATCGGGATTTCGTAGTGATGCATTTTTTCATGAAGAGATACCAGAAACTCGGGAGCTTCCCCCACCAAGCCAATGTTTGCCGCAAAACTAAGGATGGTAAACAAAGTAGGAAGAACACAACAAAAGACATGGCCTAGTTCTGAGAGCAGAACCGCCCAGCCGAAACCACGGTGAGAAACTAAAGACATTTGCGCCTATCCTGTCCAAAGGGAAACAGGGTAGTGTTATATTATATCGGAAAGAAAAGCAAGTTCCTAACTCGCCCCTTTGCGCGAAATCAGGACAAAAGGCGTTTTAATGAGGATAACAATATCTCCCCAAAGCGACCAGTTTCGTACATACCAACTATCCCAGTACACGCGCCGCTTGAAACTGGTGTCATTCCGACCGCTAACCTGCCAGAGGCCAGTCAGCCCGGGTTTAACCGAAAGATATTCCTTGATTGTCTCCCCAAAATAAGGGATTTCGTCTTCCAAAATAGGACGAGGCCCCACCAGACTCATATCTCCCATAAGCACGTTCCAAAGTTGAGGAAGTTCGTCAATACTGGCTTTGCGGATAAATCGCGCCGTTTTTGTTGTCACACGCGGATCATTAGCCAGTTTCCGATATTTTTCCCAGTTCTCTTTAGCTTGAGGATTTGCCTCCAGATAATTATTCAGCAGGTGATCAGAATTCGGCTCCATAGATTGGAACTTCCAACATTTGAACCTGTTGCCTTGATACCCTATTCGCTCACCGCCATAAAAAAGCCGTCCACTTTGCCCTTCGAGTTTGAGGAACAACGCAACCAAAACAAAAACCGGAGACAGGCAAAGCAACGCCGTGCCCGAAACTGTAACATCCATCAAGCGTTTAACAATGCGTGCAAAAGAAAGAGGCGAGCCCATCGCATGGCCGCGCCGAGCTTCCAACATCGTAATGTCATAGCCAAAGAAGTAGCGTGGTTCCATTTCATAAAGTGTTGCCCGTGTAATCGAAGGAACCACAGCATAAGAGACACCAGATTCGTTCAAGACATTGATTAAATGATCGCGTTGCTCTCCACGGAATGTATCAAGGGACACCACAAAGAAAAGATCGGGATGAGCAGTAATAAATTCGGCATAGTCAATTTGCCCATCGTTTATTTCTATGTCTTGACGACCTTTTGGCAAATCTTCGCGGACAAAATCGGCCGCATTGGGGTCCCGCAAGAAAACGCTGCGGACAACATAGCCCGTCGCAAAGTCCGACTCAAAAGCATAAACCAAATCGATAGCTGTCGAGTTATCGGCAATAATAACTGTTTCTATTCGCCCGATTTTGCGCCGCGCAAGATACCAAAAGTAGCCCCAGCGAACCGCTAAAACAAACCCGAACGATAGCGACCAAATAACCGCAATCAGTAAACGGGACTCATATATTTTAAGAGAGAACGCAATAAAACCATGAAGCAAAAAGATTAGAAAGAACGTCTTTCCAATGTGCTGGACTTGAGTCCACCACGGAGTGCGCAAGGTATAAAGCCCTTTGCTCCATAGCCTCGCCAACCCCAACAAAGAGAGAATAACAAATATCTTTTGGAATAGGCTTACATCCTGAGCAACCTCCTTATAAGAAGGAATGTCCAGAATGTGAACTTGCAGGAATGATGTTAAATACCCCGCCGACCAGTTGGCCAACATTAAAGCCAGCAGGTCCAGAGCAAAAATTGTTGCTCCCCCGACTGAGTCTCTCAGCCCAAATGGCAAGTGTGGAGATTGACTCTCACTCATCGTATTTGCGTCCTGTTGTATGTGTAATCAGCCAAGAATGCAGAAAAAACTCCCATCACAACCCCGACCAGAAGTCCCACGACAAGAACAGGAGAGAGGGGGGGGCGAATAGCCTTCCATGATTCTTCAGCTTTTTTAGTTAGTACCCAATCTTCCCCAGACGAGGGGTTGGTATGAGCTTTTTTTAAGCATTCGTCAAATTTTTTGGTATTGGAAAAAGATAAAAATTTATCACGGCATTTCTGGCTTGCTTGTTTTTCTAGAGAAACCGCCTGATCTTCACTCAAAAACTTATAGTTTTTGCCAAGTGTGGACTGGTACATCTCCCCCAATCGATTGGCAATTTCTGCCGCAGTCGAGGGAGAACGGGATAAAACCTGAATCTCAATCGTTTGCCGCTCAGGGTACTCAAAAATGTGAACGCTGCTTTGCAATTGGGCAAAAACTTTATCTTCAACCGAACGATTTGTTTCCCCTAGAAGATTTTCAATGAATTCAAGAGCTTCGGGACGAATTTGCTCAAGTACGCTGGAATCTGCCGGAATTTGGAAGTTAAAATTCGGGTCGTCTTCAAGGCCCATCTCCACATCAATCTTTTTGAGAAAAACAGACAAATCATTTGCCATGAACTTCTCAGCAAATTGTAGGTAATCGTGACGCACGTGGAACAACGCGCTGGCTCCGTATCGGTTCGCTTGCAATCCCGCCAAGGAGTACGCCGCCATCACAGTCATCAGCGCAACAGCCAGAATAAGGTTGCGGCGACGCCACAACGTCTCTATGGGGTTAAATCTTGCCATTCCAATCGATCCAGATAACCCAAAAACTAGGCTATTCTAAAAAATCCGCTCACGAACCGTGATCGAATCCCCGGGCAAAATAGGCGTATTATGGTCCGCATTCATCTGAAGTTTTTGGACTTCCTGCCAACGGTCAATTAAGATCTTTCTCTTAGCTGCGCGAGGGGTGTAGCCGCCAGCAGTTGCAATTGCCTTAAACACATCCATGCCAGGCTGGTAGATGTAGCTCCCCGGGTTTTTAACTTCCCCAAGAATATAAAAAGGTCGCATGGTTTGAATATCCGCCGTCACAAGTGGGCGAGAGAGAAATCCCCTGCTCACAAACATTTGTTTAACTCTCCACTGCAAACCAGCCTCTGAAAGACCAGCCGCTTCGATTTCACCAACCATCGGAATGGTTACAATACCGCGCGGATCAATCATATACTCACCAGTTAAGGAATCTTCCCCAAAGACTACCAACTTGACTTTATCACCCGGGGTGAGAAGGAAGTCACGGTCCAAGCGGACCTCCTTAGGAGCATCCCTGTCTGCAGCTGGCGGAACAGCGCAACCGCTCAAAACCAAGAGAGTGCCAACAAGCAAGAAGGAACAAAGGCGTGTCATGTGCAAAATCTTTTCCAAGGTATATGTTTCTCCGAATCTGATCTTAACGCTTTTCTGCGCCAATTGTATCAGCAAAAAAATTATTAACCACTCGGCAATGCTGCTCGTTGGCATCTGCCTCTTCCATCCGACCATACGACCCAAGTCTTAAGTTTTCCTTGACGACACGAGCCGGATTGCCCGCCACCAGCGTTCCTGAGGGAACATCTTTGGTTACAACGCTACCTGCCGCAACAATGCACTGATCTCCAATGGTAACCCCGGGCAAAATGACGCTATGCGCCCCGATAAAGCAATGGCTTCCAATCCGCGTGTCAAGATAGAGGCCCCGAACCATATCATGGGTCAAAATCGAGGTCCTGAATGCAATATAACTATAAGGCCCTACATGAACTCCAGCCGGATAAGTCTTGTCAAACTTGGCAGAAAGCGAAAATTGACACGTTGGGTCAATATCCATCCCCCAGAGTCTATTATAGTAATAGATTCTGGCTCTGAGAATAAAACGCCTCAAGGGCTCCAGCTGATTCAGGCTCTTTAACATAGTTTTCATATAACAAACTAGGTGGACTCACGCAATGTCTCAAGAACAAGGCTTGTATCAACCCCCTTGCACAATGCCGCCTGACCAATAGACTGAAGAAGGACAAAAACCAACCCCTCGGACGTATTTTTTTTGTCTTTTCCCATCAATCGCAGCAATTCTTCAGGAGTTGTGAGCAAATGCGGCGCAATATCGCTGATTTCCGTCTTCATCCCCACAGAAGACAGGTGGTTCCTGACCCGTTCCGCATCAGACTGGTTTATCTTGCCAAGGCGGGCTGACAAGCGTGCCGCCAACACAAGACCAATACCAACTGCCTCTCCGTGCAAAATCCGGCCATCATACCCTGCTGCCGTTTCAATCGCGTGGCCAAAGCTATGCCCTAAGTTGAGCAATGCCCGCAAACCCGTTTCCTCACGCTCGTCTTGCCGAACAATATCAGCTTTCATTTGACAGCTAGTCTCAATAGCCTTTGCGAGGGCCTCGGGCTCCCCATCTAGCACTTTCTGGCCGTTTTTCTCAAGCCAAGCGTAAAAATCAGAGTTGCCCAGAAGTCCGTATTTCACAACCTCAGCATACCCCGCCTGCCGTTCGCGAAGCGGAAGTGTTGAGATCGTTTCAAGATCAATGGCGACCGCCTTTGGTTGGTAAAACGCCCCAACAAGATTCTTTCCTCGAGGTGTATTGATTCCAGTTTTTCCTCCAACCGAACTATCCACCTGCGCCAACAAAGTTGTTGGAATCTGGACAAAATCAATTCCGCGCAAGGCCAGAGCTGCGGCCAGTCCTGTAATATCCCCGATAACGCCGCCGCCGACCGCAAACAGAACAGAGTGACGCGTGCATCCAATTTCCAGCATCCAGTCCAAAGCTTCTTCAAGCCGCGAGAAGCACTTCGTCCCCTCCCCCACCGGAAGAACTTTTAAGAAAACATCTTTCATTAAATGGGAAAGGCTTTTTGAGAAAGCCTCGGCATAAAGGGGGGCAACAATCTCGTCGGACACTATAAAGGCCCTGCGTCCATGAATATCCAGAGGAAGCCATTCCTCGATCCGGCCCAACAGCCCCTTCCCGATAAAAATCGGGTAGGTTCTTTCCGATAAATCAACCATCAAACACGGACGCATTCTTCAAGCCCCAGCAAAAGGATGAGAAATCATATAGCTAGCAATATCTTTTATCATAGCCTCTAGGGCAATGGTTTCATCCGTATAATTGTTTTTGAACCTTATTTGTGCGCACGCATAGGCAGACTGCCGTTGCTCGCTCACAGTTTTTAGAGCCTCTAAAGGGTCTTTGTTTTTCAGAAGGGGGCGATCACTGCCTTTTGTACGTTCAAACAACAAATCCACTGGTGAATCCAACCACAAGCAAAGGGAGTTTTGTAAAAGAACCTTTGCAGTCTCCTCTTGAGCAAAGGCCCCGCCCCCAGTTGAGATGACCTGAGGCGATGGGCCTTGCTTCAGTAAAGTTTCAAGAACTTCGCGTTCAAGTGTTCGAAAAGAGCCCTCCCCCTTCTCTTCAAAAAATTGAGCAATGCTTATGCCTGAAGTTTTGACAATTTCTTCATCCGAATCAACAAAATCCCACCCCAGACTCGCGGCCAACGCTTTCCCCAGCGTGGTTTTTCCAGCCCCCATCATCCCTACCAAAACAATAGGCCGTGAAAACTTTGCTATAATTTCTAAATCGGATTGAATCATAATTGTGGTATTAAATGAAAAATCTCTGTTCATAAAGTCACTTTAGGCTTTATATAAAAAGCCGATTCATTCAAAGATACATCGTAACCTTCGGAAAGACTCATGAAAATTTTTGGAATTTTTCTCGCATTACTGGTCATTGCCCTCACTGGCGGCGTGATTTATCTCGGCATAGCGGATGTCTCAGTTCCTCAAACGACCGTGACCAAAGATGTTTCTGCAATCCCTACCCCTGAAACTCCCGCAAAACCCGAATGATTTCTTTTGTAATGCGCCAATTCTTCCCCTTCTCTGTTTCCACTCTTGCTGTGTTGGCGTTGCTGTCAACTCCCTCTCTTGGTCAAGCCGAGGAAAAACCCACCCAGCCCCATAGCCGCATTTTGCCTGTCAAAATTCATCCGGTGCAAGAGGGCGCAGATAACATATCGAAAGCCGCACCTGAAATTCAGGGGAGCAAAACCGAAGCCGAGAATCTTGACCCTGAAACCCTCGGACTCTTAACTTCTCAAGCAGAGGGCAGTCTGGGGCCCGACCTTTGGAAAGGGCAATCTCGCAAGACTATCGTGAGCAGCTTGCAAGCGGTTAAAGAACCTACCAATGCCCCCATGCACGACTTGCTCGTGCGTGCTCTCCTCACCACGGCATCACCTCCTGCCAAGGTTGATGATAAAGATGATATCGATTTATTTGCCCTTCGACTTCAAAAACTTGTCAGTCTCGGAGAGTTTACAAAAGCCGTGGAGCTTTACAAAAAACATGATGACCAAACACCCCTCTCCCCCGCCGCTATCGAGTCAGGAATTGAAGCACTGATTGGCTCTGGAAAAATGGGTCTGGCTTGTCTCGAGTCGAAAGCCGCGCCCGTTCGCGCCGAATCCCCCCCATCAGCCTTTTTTGCTGATGTAGATTTTTTCTGCAAAACATTGCTCAGCCCCGTGTCTGGATCGGATGACGAACTGAGACTCGCCAACGCAACCCGCGTATTCCAAGAAAACTACAAGCTGCCAAACCCTACGAGTTTTGATGAGTTGAATAAAATGGGAACCTTGCAGGTTCTCTCTCTGTTCAAAACAGGCAGTCTTTCAATCTTTTTGCAATCCGCACCAAATTTTCAGGGCCTTTCTGGTAGAAATATTTCCCTTCTCCTTAACCAAAACCCTGAATCGGTAGATATTCGTATCGGGTTATCTGTTGAAGCCGCTCATCGTGGACTTCTTTCCATTGAGGATTTGGGGGAAGCATACAGCGAAGCTTTTGGGCAAATCAGTCCATCGGGTGTAACAAGCTCGAAAATAGCTCCCAATATAAGCAAGTGGGATAATTTTCTAAGCTTGTACATGAAGGTTGCTTCGGCAGGGAGAGCGGCTTCCGTTCCAGATTTAACCTCTCTACTCCGGCTTGCTGAGCCATTCGGAGGGGGGAAAGCTCTCTTGCCGCTCGCACCCCTTTACGGGAGCCTTCCGGTTGTTCCTGCCAATCTGTCGGATCAGGAAGCTTATGTAATGCTAGAAATCATCTTGCTAGCAGGAGAAGCTTTGCCAGAGGCATTAGCTAAACGGATTGTTCAGGACGATTCGGTTTCAAATGAACAAAGCGTTCATAGCGGAGAAATGATTCTTCTAAGCGGAAGTCAAAAATCGTCTTCTAACAAAAAAGAAGAAAAAACTTCTGTGGATAAGAAAGTTTCTTCAGAAGAAAATTCTCCATCTCTCAACAAGGATAATGGACAAGAAACAAGTCTTTCCAAGGCGTTAAAGATTGTTTTCGACGAAACAAAAGTTCAAGAGGGCTTCCGCCAAGAAATTTATGACAATATTTTTCGCTTGACAGCCCCTGACAATTATGTAATGCATTCTACTGAGTTAATAAAGATTCTGCGAAAAGCCACCAAAGAGCGACACGCAGGAGAAGTAATCCTTGTCGGGCTTCAGATACTGTCCGAACAACCGCTTGAGTCTATCCATCCGGCTGTCCTGTATCTAGTTCTGTCTTCCTTCAAGGCTGTGGGGTTGAGTGAAGAAACGGTTTCTCTGGCGCGTCTTGCGTTGGTGGAACCATCTGGAAAAACAAAGGAGAAATAAACTATGGCTCGTCCAGGTCGTCCGGCTATGCCGAAACCAAAATTGTCTAAGTGGGTTGATTCCTTCCTAGATATGCTTACCACCGAGCGCGGAGCCGCGCTGAATACCCGTCACGCCTATTGGCGCGATTTGGCGGATGTTAGCTTGTATATTCGCACCCAGCGTACCAGAGAAATTGAAGAAGCAACTGCCGATGATTTGAAAGCTTATCTTCAAGATCTTGGTAAAAAAATCCACGTCAAAGGAACGCACAGCAACCAGATTGCCGTTCGCACCGTGGCTCGTCGCCTTTCGGCTCTGCGTCAATTCTATCGTTATTTGGTCTCGGAAAATATCCGCAAGGAAGATCCGACCTCAACGATTGAAAGTCCAAAACAAGCTCGCACCCTGCCAAAAACCTTGAGCGAAGGGGAAGTTGACACCCTCATCAAGACAGCAGCGGAACAAGGTGGCTCAGAAAGCCTCCGTTTGGTGTGCCTGCTTGAATTGCTCTATGCAACAGGGCTGCGCGTCTCGGAACTCGTGGGCTTGCCAATGTCTGCAATTGCAGAAGGTGGCCAGTTCATTATGGTTGAAGGAAAAGGCGGGCGGGAACGCATGGTTCCTCTCAGTGAATCTGCTCAAAAAGCCATTAACAAATACTGCGAAATTCGTCCTCAGTTTGTTGTGGCTGAAACGGGTGGGGTTGAACATGCAAAATGGCTCTTCCCATCAAGAACATCGGATAGCGGCCATTTGACCCGTCAGAGATTTGCACAGTTACTGAAGGACTTGGCTCGTGCTGCAAAAATTGACGAGGACCACGTCAGCCCGCATATTCTGCGTCACGCTTTTGCCACCCATTTGCTCAGCAACGGGGCAGATCTCCGTGCTGTTCAGAAAATGCTCGGCCACGCAGATATTGCTACCACGCAAATCTATACCCACATTCTTGGGAAAAAGTTGAAAAAATCTGTTGAGGAGAAACATCCCCTCGCAGCCCAAAAAGCCTCTTAATATTGAGGTTATTCAGGTAAAGAATCACATTTCAGGCAGGTCCCGTTTGTCACGGCCTGCCTGATTTGTTATGGTGTGCAAACAAGAGAAACTCTTTCACAGAAACAGAAGGCGTACAGGTTCCTAAAATGGCTGCAATGGACTTTGAGAAACCAATCACCGAACTTAAAGGAAAAATTTCCGAGCTGCGCAATATGACGGGCAGTAAAGATTTCAGTATCGCGGAAGAGATTACCCGTCTTGAGAAAAAAGTTGAAAGATTGACTGTTTCAACCTACAGCAAGCTTGGTGCCGCCCAGAAGGTTCAAGTTGCTCGCCACCCGGAGCGTCCCCACTTTCTCGACTATATTAAAGAGCTCATCCAAGATTTTACCCCGCTCGCAGGAGATCGACAGTTTGGAGAAGATCACGCCTTGATTGGTGGTCTTGGTCGTTTCAACGGCCGTTCGGTTGTTGTCATCGGACAGGAAAAAGGTCACGATACGGAGAGCCGAATCTATCACAATTTTGGCATGGCTCGCCCTGAAGGCTACAGGAAAGCCATTCGCTTGATGGATATTGCCTCACAGTTCCAGATTCCTGTTTTGTCCTTGGTGGATACAGCCGGTGCCTACCCGGGCGTTGACGCCGAAGCACGGGGACAAGCCGAAGCTATTGCGAGATCCATTGATTCTTGTTTGGGCCTCCGCGTTCCTTTGATTTCCGTGATTATTGGAGAAGGTGGATCTGGTGGAGCTATTGCTATTGCCACAGCAGATCGGCTTTATATGCTGGAACACGCAATTTACTCGGTTATCTCGCCCGAAGGCTGTGCCTCTATCCTCTGGAGATCTGCAGAGCAAGCCGAAGAAGCTGCAGAAGCCTTGAAGCTCACGGCTCAAGACCTCTTAAGTCTTAAACTCATTGATGGAATCATTTCTGAACCATTGGGCGGAGCCCACTGTGCCAAAGAAGAAGCTATTCGTGCTGTGGGGGCACAACTCGAAAAAAGCCTATTAGAACTCACACCGTGGGACTCTGAGCGCCTCATCAAACGGCGGCAACAAAAATTCCTGGCTATGGGCCGCGCTGCATAAAAGGCCTTGCCTTGTATTTTTTCTTATTTGGTCAACCGCCATTTTGTCTCTGCTAAGACAGAACGGCGGCGCATATTCCCATGGCCAGCTTTGAAATGACCATCTTCGGTAGCTGCCGCCCGATAGTACTGCAATAGGAAAACACGGATAGCTGCCGTAAGGGATGTCTTTTCCAATTTTCGCAGATAAACCGCGGAGCAAATATCATGCAAGGAGCTCCCTTCCCGCCGACTAATGTCTCGTAAAGCCCCCCACATTTCGGGCTCAAGACGAATCGAAGTTCGCCGCCCCGCAACTGTCACATTCTTACTAACAAGGGAACTCCCGTGCTCTTGAACAAGTTTGGATTCTTTCTTATCAGGGCCTTGCGTTAATTCTGCATAAGTTTTCTGCGTGCGCATCTT
>JAGOQV010000027.1:14409-20660 GCA_018063145.1 Alphaproteobacteria bacterium | reverse complement strand
TATAGCTTCTGACGGAGAGTGAACACATTTCAAAGGCAGGTTCAGGAAGTTCGTCAAGCGAATACCAAGCCCAAGCTTCCGATTTTTCCGGCTCTCGGTTTACAGGCTCACCATTTTTCCATTTTGCTGTGAGCGTAATGTGCACATAGTGCTTAGGGGCGTATTTTACGACATTGGCAATAAGTAGAAATTCTATGTCTTCAATTTCTATGCCGCATTCTTCTCTGACCTCCCTGCGGGCACATTCTTCGAATCCTTCCATGTATTCAAGATGACCTCCTGGGAAAGCGTATTCACCTTGGCCGTGTGATCCTTTGCGACGGGCCATTAAAACTTTCCCATCTTTGAAAACCATCACCCCAATGCCAATTTTTGTTTCCATAATGCAAACTACAACGCGGCTAAACTATGCTGTTCTCTTGTTTGGAGAGGGGCTTTGGAAAGAGGTGTTTTGGATCTATTTCTTGCGGAATTGGTCGAGAGAGACAACTTCGCCGGTCTTGGCTTCACCAGATTCTCCCTTGGCTTTTTTTGTTTTCCCCTTGCCTTTTGGAGCGGGACCGTCTTGATCGGGGCCATCAAACCCATCCTCCTCTCTGCCAAGCATTTCACCCAGAGGCTGGAATTGCAAAGCAAAGTTAACAGAGGGGTCAGCGAAAATAGTAACGGCGGCCAAGGGGATGATGAGTCGCTCTGGAACATTGTTGAAGGAAAGTGTAACCCCGATCGTGTGTTCATCAACTGTCAAATTTTCAAACTGGTATTGCAGGACAATGGTCATTTCGCCCGGGTAGCGTTCATGTAGATAATCGGGGATGGAGACGCCCGCATAGTCAGTTTGAAACGTGATGTAAAAATGGTGATCACCAGGAAGCCCGTCTTTCTGGACTTCAGAAATTGCTTGGCGAACAACGCCGCGAAGCGCGGATTCTACCATTTTATCGTAACGGAGAGTCATATCTTCGGATTTCATGGAAGCACTACTAACATATTAAAACTTAAACCACGCCATCAAGGATTCCCCCCAACGACTCAACAGATCAAGGTTTCGCACGTTCGGCAGGTAAAATCCAGAGGGAAGATGAGGAGATTGAGCATAAAAAATGGGGCTGTTCTGTTGCCAGGCCGCCCCGCGCCCCCACCTAGGCTTTCTTAGGGCCTAGGGATTTAAGTTCGTAGTCCGCGACCTAAAATTAGGCGGCGATAGCCTCGGCAACGAAAACGTTGTCATTGGCTGCAACTACAGAGAAGTTATCGTTGGCATTTATATTGCCTTGAACGGATACGACCGTATCTCAAACGGACGCAGACTTCACCTTTACCACGCGTGTCGATCCTGTTTCGGCCCCATCACATAAAACCTTGAAAGACGAAGGTTCCATATGGTGGAGCCGCCGGGCACTGCCCCCGGGTCCACAACGCTTATTCCGCAAAGCGTTTAGCATCGTAGTCAACCGAAGCTGACCTTTTCAGTATAGGGTGAGATCGTTAAAGAATCAAACAATACCGCAAAGAGGGGTAGGGCATCAGAATTGGCTCCTTCTGGTCATATATTTCTTTCCTAATGGGCTTGAATAGTATAATAATATTGCTATCCGCCAATTGTTTGGTTTTGAGTGTTTGTTACGTCCTTGGGAGGGTTCGTGGACTACGCGGTTTTTGACACCTATGCAGGGAAAGCTTCGGATTTGCTTAAAGTGATGTCAAACAACCATCGCTTGATGCTTTTATGCGTTTTGTCTCAAGGTGAGAAATGTGTAGGGGATCTAGAGGAAATTGTTGGGATATCTCAATCTGCTCTGTCTCAACATTTGGCGCGGTTGAGGGAGAGTGGGTTGGTTGCCACGCGCCGTGATGCACAAACAATCTACTATTCCTTGAGTAGCCAAAAAGTCAGGAAATTGCTTCTTTCCCTGTGCGAGATATATAGGGCAGAGGAAGGGTATGACTTTCCGGTGGTGTTTCGTCTCGGGGACCGTCCTGCCCAAGTCCTTCATCAGGACATTTTTCCTGACCCTCTTATCTGGCCTTAGAAGGACTTAAAATCCCCCGTTATTCCTGCGTTAGGGCGCGGAAGGGATGGGCAGGGTAAATCCCCATGATCTTGAGATTCTTGGCAAAAAAATCGAGTTCCTCAAGGGCCATGCTGACAGAGTTTTCTGCAGGATTGCCTAGAATTTCGGCGTAAAACCGTGCGACTTTGAACTGAGGATCAATGTAGCTTTCCAATTTTGTCATTTGCACCCCGTTGGTGGCAAATCCGCCAAGAGCTTTGTAAAGAGCTGCTGGAATGTTGCGGACTTCAAAGAAAAAGCTGGTCAGAATATTCGGCATCCCTAAGGGGGGAGATTGCAGCTCACGAGAAAGGATCAGGAAGCGGGTGGTATTATTTGTAATATCTTGAATACCTTCGCGCAAACTAGTCAGATTATACATTTTTCCAGCAAGAGCCGAGGCAATGGCGGCTTGTGTTTTATCTCCTTTTCCGGCGACTTCTGCGGCTGCGCCAGCCGTATCGGCATGAATATGAGGTTTCAAACCCAGCTCTTTGATAATCTTCCGGCACTGCGGCAAAGCGTGGACATGGCTGTGAACATCGGTTAAGTCTTCGATTTTTGCCCCGGGGACGGCAAGCAAACACATTTGGATCGGTTGAAAATGCTCCCCAATAATGAACAGATCTTTAGTTGGCAAAAGATGGTGAACATCCGCGACACGGCCTGCGAGAGAGTTGTCTACAGGAATCATAGCAAGATCAGTTGCTCCAGAAAGGGTGGACTGGAAAGCATCTTCAAAACTTTCGCAAGGCACCGTCTCCATATTCTGAAAAACGGCACGACAAGACATATCTGAAAATGCGCCATGGGCTCCTTGGAAAGCAATTTTTCCGGTTCGAAGATCGGGAGTTTGTGAAGAAAAATGTGAAGGGCTTTGCGTCATCTTATTGGTCTATGTTATATCTGTGGCGAGTTCAGACTCTGGTATAGGGTCGGTTCTTGTGAATAACAACAAAATTTCTCCAACCCTTTTAATGTTAATGGCAAAATTTCCATGAAAATCAAACCCCATATTGCCCTTTTGGCTGTCGTGAGTGCTTCCTCTATTGCGTGGCTGTCCGGCTTTGCGTCTTCGCAATTTGTTAAACCTGTTAATCTGGCACAAGATGCCGTCAAAATCGAAGTTGCAGATACAGCAGCGGCAGCTCCGGCTGCAGCGGCAAGTTCTGACGTTGCTGCAGCCCCCGCTGCTGCGGCTCCGGCGGCTGTTGTTTCGGTTCTTGAAATGGTTGCGAGTGCGGATGTGGCCCGCGGCAAAACCTTGGCAAAGGCCTGCACGGCTTGTCACAACTTTGACAAAGGTGGCAAAAACGGCGTTGGTCCCAACCAATGGGATCTTGTCGGACGTAAGAAGGAGTCTGTCGCTGGTTTCAAATACTCCGGCAAGTTGGCAGCTCAGGGCGGAGATGTTTGGACTTATGCCGAGCTGAACAAGTTTTTGACTAATCCTAAAGCCTATGCCCCAGGAAATAAAATGGCGTATGCAGGCATAAAAAAACCTGAGGATCGCGCTGCGGTTCTGGCTTATTTGCGGAGCCTGTCGGATGCGCCCAAACCTGTGCCGAGTGCTGCAGAAATTGCGGATGAAAAAGCCGGAAAATAAGGTTTGATTTTTGTTTTGGAACGAAGCCGTTCGGGGGTCCTGAGCGGCTTTTTTCTTGTCCTACAGACTCTTGACAATAACCAAGGCAACGGCGCAGGCGACAATTCCCAGACTTGGCAAAATCGAGCCATTTTCTTTGCGGCCCATAAGTCGGTAAATCAATAAAATCCACAAAGAATCGCTGAACAAAATCACCTGTACATAGGCTGGATGCTCAACCAATAACAACGCATTGGTTTTTAAATACGAGGTAGTCGCTCCAAAAAGACCAATCAACGTGCCTGTTCGCATAGAATAACCTGATAACAACGTTTGGATTGGGACAGGTTTTCTAATAGCGTAGTAAATCAGCCACGTTGTTACCATGAAGGTTGCGTTGATGCACATATAGGACAATGGAGCCTGACTAGCTGGTGCGTAGCCAAGGGAAAATTTAACAATAACCGGTCCTATTGAGGCTGCAAAAATAATGAACCAGATCATACGTACCGCTTGCCATGAAAAAGAACATCGGCGAATAAGAGTGGTCAAAATCACGGAGGCTAGAATAATGACGCAAATTGCGATTGCTTGCCATGGGCGGGCCAGATATTTGTCCAGCAGAGCCGGGTCTATTATAAACCATAAAATAAAACTGATGATAACAGCAGAGGGTAATAATCGCGAGACAATGCCAGCCCCAACTTTTGGAACAGAGGTAAAATAGATTACGTCTGATACGGACCACAATAAAGCTGTTCCTACAACAGCGGCGTAAAATCTAGGATCTTCGGGAAGACCATTCCACAGGGCAAGAGGCGTAGAAATAGCTAAAACCGTGACTTGTGCCCAAAACGCAACGGAAAATCCGTCGGCCTTGAATTTTTCCTGAATCAAGGGAATGGCACAAATCAACAAGGAAGCCGCTACGGCGAACAGGGCCCACAAAGGAATCATAAAAACAGCTTAGTTGGTTTGTTCTCGAACCACAAGTTGCCACGCAAAAGGCCGGAAAATATCCGGCCTTTTCATGTTTGGTTATGGAGTGGTTGTTGTCTTACTCGCCTTGTCCGGCGGTGAATCCATTTTCTCCGTCAAAAGTATAAAGGTTCTCGGTTTTAATGGCATCATATCCCGCTTTGAACAATTTTTCCAGCGCAGCAATGATTGTCGTGGGCGTGACAGCATCGCCTTGGAAGCGTAGCCGCCAGTGATCGGAGCAAAAGGTAACAGGTTTTGTTCCTGGCCACATCACCATGCCTCGGTTGGCAAGGCTTTTGAGAGTAAGGCCTGCGATTCCCAGTGCATTGATTTTTTCTGCCAGAATTTCTGGTTCTCCTGTCCAATCAAGGAAAACATCGGTTCCCACCAGTTTCTTCTCTTGCTTGTGAACGGGTTTAAGTGGAGGAAGGGCTTTGGCTCCTTCAGGATTGTCGGGGTAAGAGACTGGAGTCATCTTGGATGGTTTCTGACCGAGACGTTCAATCACCGCATCGGCAAACTCCTTGGTGCCAACCTTCTTGACCGAGTTGCCTTCACGATAAATATCGCCGGTATGAATCCCGTCTTCGATGGTTTTAAGCCAAGCGTTATGGACCTTGGCGGCGGCTTGTCCTTGGCCGATATGAATGAGCATCATCACCGCGCCAAGCAGCAAACCTGATGGGTTGGCCATATTTTTGCCGGCAATATCGGGGGCAGATCCATGAATGGCTTCAAACATGGCAAAGTCGTCGCCAATATTCGAGGAACCCGCAAGTCCTACCGATCCAGTAACTTCTGCGGCCACGTCCGAAATGATGTCGCCATAGAGGTTTTCGGTGACGATCAGGTCAAAGTCTTGAGGACGGGCGGCAATTCGCGCTGTACCAATGTCAATGATGTAGTGGTTTTGTTCAATGTCTGGATATTCCTTACCAATTTCGTCAAACGTCCGGTGGAACAAGCCATCGGCGATTTTCATGATGTTGTCTTTCGACATACAGGTCACTTTTTTCCGACCATTGGCGCGTGCGTATTCAAAAGCATAGCGAACGATTTTTTCAGATCCTGGCCGAGAAATCAGTTTGAGAGATTGGGCAACTTGTTGTGTTTGGCGATATTCGATCCCGCTATACAAATCTTCTTCGTTTTCACGAACAATGACCACATCCATGTTCGGGAAGTTGGTTTCAACATAAGGGTGATAAGAGACACAGGGCCGGATATTGGCGAAAAGACCAAGCGTTTTGCGCACTGTAACATTAAGAGACTTAAACCCTCCCCCCTGCGGGGTGGTGATAGGAGATTTCAAAAAGACTTTGGTTTTTTTCAGTGATGCCCATGAGCTCTCCTCGATACCGTTCTTAATGCCCCTAGTATAAACACTTTCACCGATTTCGATTTCTTCAGGGGCAATCGCTGCGCCAGAGGCAGTCAGAATACGAAGCGTAGCCTCCATAATTTCGGGGCCAATGCCATTGCCACGGGCAATTGTGATGGGAACAAGTTTGGTCATGATAAGGAGTCCTTATGAGGTAACGAGGTGGGTCTGTCCGTTTTATTTTATATCAGGTGCGATTATGAACCCGAAAAGATTAATAATCTGTGTTTTTCAGAACACAACCATAGCG
>JAGOQV010000027.1:4685-14309 GCA_018063145.1 Alphaproteobacteria bacterium | reverse complement strand
ATAATTCTTTCCAGAATTTGTAGGCCGATAATGACCACCAGCGGAGAAAGATCAAAGCCACCAATCGAAGGAATCACACGGCGAACAGGTTCCATGACCGGATCTGTGGCTTTTTTCAGAAGGGCAACAAGGTTGCCGGCTTGGGGGTTTTGGGTGTTTATCACGCCGAAATGGATTAACCATGAAACCGCAATCTCCAGAATAATGATGAAAATGTAAATTTCAATACAAGTTCCAATCAGATCAGCCAGAATATACATCAAAGGACTCCTTGGTTTCTTGGCGTCAGTATAAGGGAGAGCTCGCTTGATGACAATTTCTTAATCTTATATTTATATAGTAGAAGGATTGGCCAAGGGGTTTGCTTTGATGAGATGTTTTGCGTTTTTTGCGCTGGCTGGGGCCGTCATAAGCGGTTTTGTCCCCGTGGAGGCGGCTTTTGCCAAATCTTCTTGGTGTCAAATGACCAAAGCGCCGGTGGTTAATATTCGGGCCTCGACCGACAAAATATCTTACAACTTCACCACGTCAGAAAAATCGCTCAACGGCTTTGATGTTGATACGGTTAATCCTTATGGTAAAAATGTTATTACCGACGTGGGAGGGTTGATGAAAGGTGGGATTGAAACTTCACAATCTATGCGCTTCAGCACATTAACGAATCCTCGTCTGAGAGAGGTTTGTTACTGGTATGATACGGTTGATGTCAATATTCACATCAACCCAACGATTTATATTGCCAGCGAGTTTCCGCAAGGGAGCTGTATGCACAATGCCATCATGGAACATGAACAAAAACACGTTACCGTAGACCGTGAGATGGTAAACAAATACGCCCAGTTAATTGGCAACGCGATTAAGGCAGAAACTGATCGGCAGCCGATTTATGGTCCAGTGCCCTTGGCACAAGAGAAAGCAATTGAAGCAGCCATCAAGAGCAAAATGCAATCAATTGTCACAAATTTGATTGCTCAAATGGATCAGGAACGGAAGACGAGACAACAGGTGGTTGATAATCTTTCTGAATACCAGCGGGTCAATGCGTTGTGTCCTGATCAGAAAAAGAAAAATGCCAGACGGAGGTAGTCCGTCCTTCTGTACTTCCCTTGGGGGATAGGCTAAACTCTTTGCAACAGTTCACCTTCTTGTTTCAAAGCTTTCCCGATGATCTCTCGTTTTACTCCGGCGTTGCAGGCCATTATTCTGGCGTTTCTCGCTTATGCGGCGTTTAGCCTTGCGGACGCTTTTGCCAAGGATCTTGTGAATAGCTATGGTGCACCACTTTGTGTAACGATGACTGGGTGTATTGCCGCAAGTATTCAATTTATCTGGATCATGGTTCATCGGGGATGGCGGGGATTCAAAACACGTCAAATCAAACTGCATCTTTTTCGCGGGGTTGCCATTGCTATCATGGCCAATCTGGTGGTTCGGGCTCTTCAAACACTGCCTCTTCCTGATTTCTACGGCATTATCTTTTTAATTCCGTTTATTGTTGTCCTTCTCTCAATTATGATTTTGAAAGAACCTCTCAAACCTTATCGTCTTGCCGTTGTAGCCTTTGCTTTTGCGGGGGTATTGGTGATCGCAGGTCCTCAGTTTGACACACTTTCAAATGGAATGTTGATGACCTTCCTCGTTGTTTTTGTGTCTTCGTTTAATGTCTTTGTGATGCGCCGAATGGGCCAGCATGAATATTTACCGCTTTACGGATTTTTTCCGTTTTTTTTCATTTTTCTTTCGGGAATTCCGCAGGTTTTTCCCGATCTTGACCGATTTGCGGACATAACCCTAGAAGATGGCGGGTTATTTCTTCTTTATTCCTTGACGCTTATCGTGGGGCACACTGCTATTCCATTGGCTTTCAGCCGGACGCCGGAAATGTCTCTTATCGCGCCGATGCACTATACGCAAATGCTCTGGGGAATTTTGTATGGGTTTTTCCTGTTTCACCAGACTCCCAGCCCTACAACCCTGCTAGGCGGAGCGATGATTATTAGCGGGGGGCTTTATATGATTTGGCGAGAACGGCATCATGTTCGTCATCCGAGAAGCAAGCCTGCCTCGCATTGACTAAAAAATAGTTACTAATCGGTGCGCTGCTATAATGCGTTAACTTTTTCCTGATAGGCTCTGTCCTTATTCACGCGGAATTTTGTGTGAGAGGAACGGTTACTTATCAATCGGGGGAAAGTTATGGAAGGACATCACTTCGGGAAGAAATCTGATACTCAGCGGGAAACTCACGTTTCTCCAGCTCTAAGGGTGGCTCCTGCCGTGGAATCTTCCCCCTCCTTAAGAGACTCTCCTAAAGAAGTCGGAGGATTTAGAATTCCTGAGAATCTCAAAAATTTCCTCAAAAAACTAGTGGACCCCAATGCGATTCCGGTGGTTATCTCGGACATTGATCGTGGCGATGGGGAATACCGTCGAAAAGTTGAACAGTATGTTGAGGAAATTTCTAAGGACATTCACGAAAAAATTGATGCACGTTCGATTACGGAGTCTTCTCGGGAAGAAGCCGCTGCGAGTATTCGTGACTGTGTTGACGTCGTCGTTCAGTTCAAAGGGATGAACTTAATGGCCCGCGAAAAAGCCGATGTTTTGCGAATAATTGAGAGTGATCTTTTAGGGCTTGGCCCTCTTGATGAACTTCCGACATCATGGTCGATGGACCGGATTCAGTTTTCATTGAGATGGATGGTCAGATAGACCGGACCAATGTTCGGTTTCGCAACGAACTCCACTTGCTCAATATCTGTCAGAGAATTGTCAACCGGGTGGGACGTCATGTGGATAAAGCCTCTCCCATTTGCGATGCGCGTCTTGCGGATGGGTCACGGGTGAATGTTATTCTTCCACCTTTGGCAATCAAAGGACCGGCCTTGACGATTCGGAAATTCAAAAAAGAACGGTTAACTCTCGATAAGTTGATTTCTTTTGGCAGCCTTGACCAAAGGACTGCGGCGTTTTTAGAAATTCTTTCGGCCTGTCGAGTAAATATGATTGTGACTGGAGGGACAGGGAGCGGCAAAACAACTTTGCTCAATTGTCTGACTCGTTATATCTCACCTCGAGAAAGAATCATTACCTGCGAAGATGCGGCTGAGCTGCAGTTGCAACAGCCTCAAGTCGTCAGTTTGGAGAGTCGTCCTGTTAGCGTTGAGGGCGTGGGTCAAGTGACGATGCGCGATTTGGTTCGCAACTGTCTGCGGATGCGGCCAGACCGGATTATCGTTGGTGAAGTGCGGGGGCCTGAAGCCTTTGATCTGCTACAAGCCATGAATACGGGACATGATGGGTCGATGGGGACGTTTCACGCAAACAGTCCACGAGATGCCATTTTCCGGCTTGAAAACATGGTGGCTATGGCCAACCTTAGCATTCCTGTCGCAGCGGTTCGGGAACAAATGGCCTCGGCTCTTGAGGTTATTGTTCATACCCAGCGTTTGCGTGATGGGTCGCGGAAGATCGTTAACATCTCGGAAATCTCTGGTGTTGAAGACGGTATGGTCACTTTGCAGGACTTGGTTTCTTACGAAGTTAGCGGGGTGGATGCTTCGGGGCGTTTGGTGGGTGAGTTTACTTTTTCAGGCATTTATCCAAAGTTTCGTGAAAAAGCGCGTCACTACGGCCTTGAGGCGGATCTCTTGGAAATCATTGACGGTGTGTAGGTTTTACCGCATCAGGTGTAATTTTTGACATAAGAAATGGTTGTGGGTTTATAAAAAAGGTCGCACCACGAAGGGTACGACCTTTTTGGGGTACGCAGTAAGGAATACCAAAGCTTATTTGGTGACTTTCTTTTCGAAAACTTTGTCGGCCCCTTGAACATCAGAACCGGCTGTGCTGCAAGCAGACAAAGCAATTGTTGCAGACAACAGAAGGCAAACAGTGGCAAGTACTTTTTTCATGTAAAAATGCTCCTTAAATAATGATTCCAAAAAACTTGAAACTTTGTATCGCGGAGGTTGCCTTAAAGCAACCGAGATTTCTGGTTAAAGGGGTAAATATCCCAGACTTTTTCTGGAGTGTGACAAAAAAAAGACTACTCATCTCTGAGTAGCCTTTTTTATAAAAGAAAACGAAGAAATTACTTCGTAACTTTTTTCTCCATAACTGGCTCTGCGCTTGCTACAGGAGCGGTGTCGCCAGCTGTACGTTCAGAAGCGTAAGGAGGTTGGGTGTCAACATAGCCGGTTCCGGTAGAGTCACAGGCGGCCAGTGCAAGGGTCGAACCCAGCAGGCAGATTGCAACAAGAGTTTTCATTTGAGGCCTCATTTGCGTTGGTGGTTAATAAAGACGTTTCTCTGCGAAGAGATGGAAACCAATAGGTTAAACCATATCAAGGGAGGGTCTTCAACCCTGTTTTTGTAAGATTTTTGATCTTTTTCACAACTATAGTGAAAAACGGGCTTATTTCGGGACTTTTTCGAAATAACGGTCGATACTGGCTTTTAGTGCCTTGGCTATTTTTTGCCGATGAGCGGGGGAACTAAGCTTTTCAACTTCGCTGCGATTCGTTAAATATCCCATCTCAACCAGAATTGAAGGAATATCCATAGCCTTCAGGACGGCAAATCCTGCAGAACGATGGTTGTGATCCACGACTTTTACGCCAGTGTCGTCGAGTTGGTCAATAACAGTCTTGGCCAAGAAACGGGACTGGTTCATGGTATCTCTTGCGGCCAAATCAATCAGAATATTAGCCACATCCTCTTCTTGGTGAGTGAGATCCACACCGGCGATAAGGTCTGATTTATTCTCGCGCTCGGCGAGTTTCTCGGTTTCTGCGTCAGAGGCCTTGTCAGAGAGAGTATAAACAGAGGCTCCGGTGATGCTAGCGTTCCGAATCGAATCGGCGTGCAGAGAAAGGAACAGGGAAGCCTTGTGTTTGCGGGCGATCATTACACGTTGGCGCAGTGGGATAAAAATATCGCTGTCTCTTGTCATTTTGACCCGATACTTTCCGCTATTTTCAAGTTGCCGCGCCAGCTCTTTGCCAACAGCCAGAACAATTGTTTTTTCATAAATTCCGGTGGCCCCGATAGCTCCCGGGTCTTGTCCGCCATGACCAGGGTCAATAATAACGAGGGGTTTTTCGCGAGGAGGGGAAGAAAGTCCGGCCGTGGGGGCGAGGTCTTGGCTCGGCTTTTTGGGTTTAACCGACTTATTGTTAGGTTTGGCCGTGCTTTGGCCTCCTTGCAAAGATCCTTGAATCTGGTTTTCAAGAGAAGACATAATTTCTGGTGTGGTGTTTTTGAAATCTATGACAAGTCGGTCTGGCTGCCCATCTTTGCGCGGCAGCATGAAAGCAGACTGAATGAGAACCGGAGTGGTGGTTTCAAGGACCAAACGCGAGATTCCTCCCCCTAAAGAGCCATAGCGGACATCTTTAACGGATAAGCCTGCTGGAATGGGCACATTGCCGGCTTTCCAGCGGAGATCTGGCAGATCCACGACAAGACGCGTTGGATTTGTTAAGACGAAAGCTCTGAAATCAGAGGTTTTGCTTAACTCAATCACTGCTCGTTGTTTGTCTGGGTGCGCCCCAAAGCGAATCGACACCACATCCAGCGCAACGGCTGGGTGGCTGACGAGCAAGGTAAGACAAGCAATCAGAAGACAAAGTGAACGGTAAAATGTCATGAACATCAAGGAGGTTGTAGGCAAAATGGAGCCAAGGAGATAGGCTTTATCCTCTCAGCATAAAGAAGGTCTCTTGCTCCCGCAAAGAAATTTGTTCTGCGGCCTTAAAAAAGAGCCAAATTTCTGGGAACACCTGTTTCGGAAAATTATTTTTGATTGTGAAGAGGGGAGGAACAGGTTAGTGTTTCTTTTGCGACCGCTACAGTTATAGCACAGCGTTTATTGTGTGAAAGGTTTCGCTAGCTGTGGCGCATGGTTGAAAAGGTCCTGATTGGATTATCAGCCCCTGTCTGGAAAAAGTTTTGGACTCTAAACGCGGGTTCAAGTTGTCTTTTTTCAGCATCTCTCTCGGGCTGAGTTGGGACACCATTTTAATTGCGGCCTTCTTCGGCAGCGTCTTTACCCGTCGCATTAAAGGCTCTTCCGGTGCAAGTCCGCGCTTGGAGTATTTTTATGACAAAACGTATGTTGATTGATGCCACCCATCCCGAGGAAACACGGGTGGTGGTGATTGATGGGAATCGTCTAACTGAATTTGACTATGAGAGCCAGCTCAGAAAACAACTCAAAGGGAATATTTTTCTAGCCAAAGTGACTCGCGTTGAACCTTCTTTGCAGGCAGCGTTTGTAAATTTTGGTGGGAATCGTCATTGTTTTCTGCCTTTTTCGGAAATACACCCAGACTATTTCCGTATTCCTGTGGCGGATCGTGATGCTTTGATTGCCGAACAAAAGGAAGCTCTGGAGGCTGCTATCGCCGCCGAGGAGGCTGCTTTGGCAGAAGAAGAAGCTGCTTTGGCTGCAGAGCAAGATGGTTCATCTCCAGCAGCGCAAAGCAGAACATCCTCCCTTTCCGCTGAAGTTGAGGAATATTCTCCAGCTCCTCCTCTTGAAGAAGTTGGCGGTGGGAACCCTCCTTTGCCACAATCTTCAGAAAGCGAAGAAGCTTACGAAGAGGAGAGTGAAGAGGAAGAGTCTCTACAATCTGATCTTGAAGAAGAAGAAGAGAGCGAAGAAGACTCTTCTGAAGAAGCTTCGGAGAGGGATAGTGCTGAGCCGCGTCCTGAACCAAGGGTCCAGCATAAACTGGTCTATCGTGGTGTGACTGAAATTGATCCAGAGACATTTGAAATCAAAACGCTAGACGAGAATGATTCTTTCGGGTTTGAACATGATCTCGCGGTCAAGATTGAGGAGTTGGCGCGGAACCGTGAAGATGTTTTGAGGGTCCGTTTGCATCATCGCCATTCCACCGAGGACGGGAAAGAAATCCGTTCGGTTTGGGTGGCCTTGCGCGAAGACAATCTTGATATTGACCTAGAAAAAGCGATTGAAGAAGAAACTCGTCGGGGCCGTGATGGTGGGCGGGGACGGGGACGAGGACGTTTCCGCAATCGGGGACGGGGACGGGGCAACGGGAGCAACCGTTCTTCCATGCAGAATCGCCAAGTTGAAATTCTGGGCGGAGACGGAGTCGAAAACGACCAACCTTTTCGCCCGAGTCTGCACCGTAACTATAAAATTCAGGAAGTCATCAAACGCGGTCAGATTATGCTGATCCAAGTCCAGAAAGAGGAACGCGGTAACAAAGGGGCCGCTGTGACTACTTACCTGTCTTTGCCAGGGCGGTACTGTGTCTTGATGCCGAACTCTCCACGCGGTGGAGGGGTAAGTCGCAAGGTAGCCAGTTTTGCTGAACGCAAACGGATGCGCGAGATTTTGTCTGAGCTTGATGTTCCAGAGGGAATGTCAGTCATTTTGCGTACCGCAGGGGTTTCGCGCAATAAGGTTGAGATTAAGCGTGATCTCGATTACCTCATGCGGCTGTGGGATAATATTCGGGATCTTACTCTGCAATCGTCGGCTCCAGCTTTAATCTACGAAGAAAGCAATCTGGTCAAACGTTCTGTGCGTGATATTTACGCCAGCGACATTGAAGGAATTCTTGTTGCCGGTGAAGAGGGGTACCATGAGGCCAAAAACTTTATGAAACTTCTGATGCCCTCTCATGTTGATCGCGTTGAACATTACACTGATGAAAAAATACCACTCTTCCATCGTTATCAGGTTGAGAACCAGATTGCCGAGATTGGTGAGTCTGTCGTTAACCTGAGGTCGGGGGGGTATCTGGTTATCAATCCTACCGAGGCGTTGGTGTCGATTGATGTTAACTCTGGTCGGGCGACTAAAGAGCGGCATATTGAAGGAACGGCTCTTAAAACGAATCTTGAAGCTGCCGAAGAAGTTGCGCGCCAACTGCGCTTGCGTGACCTTGGCGGCTTGGTTGTCATCGATTTCATTGACATGGAAGATTTTCGCAATGATGCGAAAGTCGAGCGGCGTTTGAAGGAAGCCTTGTCATCGGACCGTGCGCGGATTCAAGTTGGACGAATTTCTTCATTCGGTTTGATGGAGTTGTCGCGCCAGCGTCTTAACCCTAGCCTGACGGAGGCGCAATTCGAACGCTGTCCTCATTGTAAGGGTGTCGGGTTTATTCGCAGCGTTGATTCGGCGACAATCTTGGCTTTGCGTTCACTGGAAGAGGAAGGTATTCGCAATCGATCCTCGCAAATTATCTTGTCGGTTCCTAACAGCGTAGCTCTTTATGTTCTCAACCAGAAACGCGATATGCTGGCTGATATCGAGCGGCGTTACGGTTTCACTGTTTTTATTCGGGTTGATGAAACCTTGGCTCCAACTGGATTTAAGTTGGAGGCAATCAAAGGGATTGCAACTCAAGTTCAAGGACGTGCAACTCGCATGGAATCTGATGAGGAGGGGCAAGATGATGAGGTTGATGAATCTTTGTCTTTGAGCGAAGCCGAACCTTCTGACGAAGATGCAGAATCATCCGAAAAAAGTGATGGGAATTCTCGCGGAGGTCGTCGTGAGCGAGGGCGCAATCGTGGAAGAGGGCGCGGGCGAGGTAACTCTGGCCGTCTTGATGACTCATCGTCTGAAGAGCCTCGGAATACAGCCACAGAGGATTCTTCCTCACCTGCAGTAAACGCCGAGATTGATAACAGGCCCACGGTAGAGCGTGACCCGAAAAGAAGCGGAAGCCGTGGACGTGGTCGTGGTGGGCCGCGTGAACGGAGCCCGTCTCGTGGGGAGGGTAGACCTTTCCGTGAAAATACGACATCAGGGGAGGTTTCTACTGACTCGCCACCTTCGGCGAATAATGTTGTGAGCAGTAATCCTGCTCCAAAATCTGAATTTCGTGCCAAAAGATTTCAATCGCGTAAACCCTCTGCTGAGGAAAACTCTGTGGCAGTACCGTCTTCTTCTTCGGCCAGTGTACCGGCAACTTCCGCACCTGTGGCGGCTTCGGTTTCGGCAGGATCGCCTTCAAATGACGTTTCAGAGAAAGATGCGTCTTCTGGTGGTTCCAAAAAACGGGGCTGGTGGAATCGGTTGATTGAGAAATAATAGAAAGGGAACTCTACGATGAGGCTGACTGTTTTTTTAGCGTTGGTTTTTCTGTCTTCTTCGGTCATCTCTTTTGCAAGCTTTGCAGCGGAAGAAACGCCGCTCGTGGCATTGGACAACCAGACCAAAACTCTTTTGGAAGGGTTGGATGATGCTCAGAAGAACGAATTCGCTGCTATCCGTAACAGTCATGGTATTATTCGTGCGGTTGAGGATGTTCAGGCCTCGGTTCAGCGTGGAGTTTTGGCTTGTGGCAAGGCAAACGCCGATCTCAAGGATTCGTTGGACGAGAGGTTATCCAACTGGCGGGCGGCTATTCGTCCGGTTATGAAGCAAGCCCAAACTAAGCAAGAGAAAATGATTCTTCTTCAGAGCTTTGCCAAACCATCTGTTATCAGAAGCTACCTTAAAACCTTTGATGAAGCGGTTGCCTTCCGCAACTCGGCTATCAAGGAAGTTCCCGTGACGGAGCGCAAAGAGTGTGAGTCCCTTTTGAAAAGCATGGATGGCACGCAGGAGAACCTCATTAAACTACTCAGAGAAAA
>JAGOQV010000027.1:0-4585 GCA_018063145.1 Alphaproteobacteria bacterium | reverse complement strand
TGCCCGATTCTTCGTTAAGGAAGAATCGGGGTCTTGTGTGCGTCTTCCCGCATATTTTGCTGGTTTCCTGATAACTGCTTGAAAAATTTGAGAAATGAAATGACTGACTCTTCCTCCAAGTCCAATGCTGATTTTTATAAAGAGACTGTGTTCCTACCGCGCACGGATTTTCCCATGCGGGCAGATTTGCCGCAAAAAGAACCTCTTGCGGCGCAAAAGTGGAAAAACGAGAATCTTTATGAGCAAATTCGACGTGCCTCTGCCGGACGGCCCAAATGGGTGTTGCACTGGGGGCCTCCCTACGCCAATGGACGTGCTCATGTCGGCCATGCTTTTACCAAATCGCTCAAGGATGTTGTGGTTCGCTGCAAACAGATGGAAGGTTACGATGCTCCGTTGGTTCCCGGGTGGGATTGTCACGGGTTGCCTATTGAATGGAAGATCGAAGAACAGTACCGCGAGAAAGGTCTCAACAAAGATGATGTGCCTGTTTTGAAATTTCGCCAAGAATGCCGCGAATTTGCTCAGAAATGGGCGGATATTCAAAGTGAAGATTTCCAGCGTCTGGGAGTGATGGGGGATTGGAAAAATCCCTATATGACCATGCACAAAAAGTCAGAGGCTTCTATTGTGCGCGAGCTGCACAAGTTTTTGATGAACGGGCTTTTGTATAAAGGGGTCAAGCCGGTCATGTGGTCGGTGGTTGAAAAAACGGCATTGGCCGAAGCGGAAGTCGAATACAAAGATCATAAATCCATTACCATCTGGGTTAAGTTTCCAGTGGTGAAGCCCGCTCACCCTGCGCTTGAAGGGGCAAAAATTGTTATCTGGACAACAACGCCGTGGACAATGCCTTCTAACCGTGGCATTGCCTGCGCTGCGGAATTGGATTATGCCGTGTTCAAGGTTGAAGAGGTTGAAGGCGATAGCCGCGCCCAAAAAGGCGAAAGGCTGGTGGTGTCTGGGGCTTTGGCCGAGACTATCAAACAAACTGCGAAAATTACCTCATGGATTCAAGAGGTCTCTTTGAAAGGCTCTGAGATTGCAAAAAGCCTGTGTGCTCACCCCTTGCGTGGGCAAGGGTATGACTTTGATGTGCCGGTTCTTTTGGCTGACTTTGTGACAGAAGATACAGGAACGGGTTTTGTGCATATTGCCCCTAGTCATGGGGAGGATGATTTTTATCTTGGCAAGGCATCGGGACTTGAAATCACAGATAACGTGAACGATGACGGAACATTCAAAGATCATGTTCCGTTATTTGCCGGACTTGAGATTTATACGCAAAAAGGTGAGATGGGGCAGGGAAACTTTGCGCCACTTAAGGCCATTGATGACGCAGGCGGCTTGCTTGCCAAAGGATCTATCCGCCATGAGTATCCGCATAGTTGGAGGTCCAAAGCTCCGGTTATTTTCCGCACCACGCCACAGTGGTTTATTGCCATGGACAAAAATGTGGGAGGGGAAACGCTGCGTGAGCGTGCTCTTAAGGGAATCAAAGAAACCAAATGGTATCCACCTCAAGGGGAAAACAGGATCTCGGCTATGATTGCGGGGCGTCCCGATTGGTGTATCTCGCGTCAGCGCACATGGGGGGTTCCTATTGCAATTTTCCTCGAAAAAAGGACGGGTGAGCCGCTCAAGGACGAATCGGTTAACCAGCGCATCTATGAAACTTTTGTTGCTGAAGGGTCAGATGCGTGGTTTGCTCGTCCGGCACAGGATTTTCTTGGCAGCGGGTATGATGCCAAGAATTACGATCAGGTTTTTGACGTGGTTGATGTCTGGTTTGAATCAGGTTGTACCCACGCCTTTGTGTGTGAGGAACGGGAGGATTTACACTCTCCTGCCGACCTGTATCTCGAAGGGTCTGACCAACACCGTGGCTGGTTTCATTCTTCTTTGCTCGAATCTTGCGGAACGCGTGGTCATGCCCCCTATAAATCAGTCCTGACGCATGGTTTTGTCCTTGATGAAAAAGGCTACAAAATGTCCAAATCACTTGGAAATATTGTGGATCCTCATGATGTCATGAAAGAATACGGCGCAGATATTTTGCGCCTATGGGCAATGACTTCGGATTACAGCGAAGATGTCAGGATCGGCAAAGATGCCATGAAATCGACTTCGGATCTATATCGCCGTGTGCGCAATACGTTTCGTTTTCTGCTCGGGGCTCTTGACGGATTTAACGATCAAGAAAAAATTCCGGAATCCGAATATGGGGCTATGCCGGAACTGGAACAATTGGTATTGCACTGGTTGTCTGACTTGGACAAAGAGGTGAGAGCATCAATTGCGGCTCATGATTATAATCGTATGGCTCAACGTCTTCATAATTTCTGCACTGTCGAACTTTCGGCCTTTTACTTTGATATTCGCAAAGATCGTCTTTACTGCGACCGGCCTGATCTGTTTGAGCGGCGGGCAACGCGTACTGTGATGATGCATTTATTTGAGTGCCTTGTTACTTGGTTCTCTCCGATTTTGTGTTTTACTTCTGAGGAAGCTTGGGGGTATCGCCCCGCTGGACTGTGGCCTTTGGTATCCAGTGTGCAATTACGTGGGTTTGCTGATATTCCTCTTGCTTGGTCCAATCCCGCTCTAGAGAAGAAATGGGAAACCATTCGCAGTTTGCGTCGTGTCGTGTTGGGAGCCTTGGAGCCTAAAAGGGCGGATAAGACAATTGGTTCATCGTTAGAAGCTGCGCCACATATTTTTGTTTCCCCGCAGCAGGCTGAAAATATCGAAGGGGTTGATCTTGCCGAGGTTTGTATTACCTCAGACGTTCAGGTGAGCGTTGGACAAATTCCATCACACGCTCACCAGATTCCTGATGTTGTGGGAGTTGGAGTCGTATTTGATTTGGCCAAAGGTAACAAGTGTCAGCGTAGTTGGAAGATTCTTCCCACTGTGGGAAAAGATCCAGACTACCCCGATTTGTCTCCACGAGATGCCGAGGCTGTCAGATATTACGAATCCTTGAGTAAGGCGGCTTGATCGCATGACTAAGAAAAGTTTTTTCTATGCTCTGATTCCTATTCTTGCTCTGCTTGATCAGTTGAGCAAATGGTGGGTCATTGAAAGATTTTTCCGCACGCGGACGTTCGAGGCTCACGAGCAAGGAAAGCCATTTGGGGAATGGCTGGTCTCTTTGGCTCAAACACCGTTCCCTCCGGTGAAGTTTGAGATTACTCCATTCTTTAACCTTGTCATGGTTTGGAACAAGGGAGTTAGTTTTGGAATGTTTGCTAGCGATGATAGTTTAATGCCCTTGTTTTTAGGAGGAACGGCTCTACTGATGTGCTGTGTTTTCCTTATTTGGATTTGGAAAACGCCACATTTGATGACGGTTCTTCCGTTGGTTCTGATTTGCGCGGGGGCTATTAGTAATGTTTGGGATCGTGCGCGTTTCGGCGGCGTAGCAGATTTTCTTGACTTTTACTGGGGAGATATTCACTACCCTGCATTTAACCTTGCGGATTCCTTCATTGTTCTGGGCGTTGCATGGTTGGCCTTTGATGGAGTAATCTTAGAGCCGCGCCGACTCAAAAAAATTTCTAAACCGAGTGTGACCTGATGACCAAAGTTTCTCTACTGACCTTTTCTTTCTTGTCCTTGTTGGCACTGCCTATTGTGAGCGGGTGTGACCGTGCTAAGGAAGAGCTGGGTCTAACACGGCGCACACCGGATGAATTTTCGGTTATGAAACGGGCTCCGCTTGAAGTTCCTGCCAATTTAGATTCTTTACCGGCTCCCCAACCAGGCGCACGGCGTCCTCAAGATGCCAGTGCCGTGTTAGATGCAAAAGTTGCTGTTGTCGGAGAAAAAGCAGCACAAGATACGGGATTGTCTGTTCCTTCAGTTTCTGAGAACGTTTTGTTACAAAAAGCGGGAGCGGCCAAAGCTGTCCCAAACATTCGGGAAGCTGTTGATCGGGAAGCTGTTGAAAACGCCAAGGATAATCGCTCTACAGTTAAAAAGATTCTTAATCTTGGCAAAAAAGATGATGAAGGGCCAGCTACGGTCGTTGATGCTCCTGCCGAAATGAAACGGCTCAAAGCGAAAAGTTCCGCCGAGACTCCGGTGCGGGACGAGTAAGAAACATGAGAAAAATATTTCTTTTAGGGCTAGCCTGTCTCGCTTTGACGAGTCCTGTCTTTGCGGCCTCGCAAAGTACGGAAGGGTCCGCGCAGAAAGTCTATAATGCTGAGAGTTTTGTGCTGAACAATGGAATGCAGGTTGTTGTCATTCCAAATCACCGTGCTCCTGTTGTTTCGCACATGGTTTGGTATAAGGTGGGGGCAGCCGATGAACCACAAGGGGACGGAGTCTCGGGCGCAGCTCACTTTCTGGAGCACTTGATGTTCAAGGGAACCAAAGCGATTGCCCCGGGACAGTTTTCCAAAATCATTCGGGCTAAGGGGGGGGAAGATAATGCCTTTACCTCTTGGGATTTTACAGCTTACTTTCAGTCTGTGGCCAAAGACTTGCTGCCCATGGTCATGGCCATGGAAGCGGATCGGATGATTAATTTGTCTCTGCCGGAAAAAGAAGTTCTCTCAGAGAGAGAGGTTATTATTGA
>JAGOQV010000095.1 GCA_018063145.1 Alphaproteobacteria bacterium | reverse complement strand
CCGCAGCAACAGATAGTGCCGTTCCGTTTAGAAGTCTGGAAAATCCACGAATAGCCCGGGCGTTGGTCAACATAGTATTGCTCCTTTGGTTTTTGCAAACAACCCGCACAAAACCTTCATTTTGAAGGGAGAGGCAGGTAAAAAATTAATAATGTATTAACTTTGGTGGTTTGTACTGGAATACCACTTTGTCGCAGGGGATGCAAATTTTATGAGGGGATTTACCAAAATAATTTGGTTAATTTTTTGAAATCTGTAGATTCCCCCCTCTTTTTTTTATTTTCATAATTTTTAGTTAATCTTGGCTGACTATAATCAATTATGATCATTGACGCAAAGCTGAGTTCAGAAGAGTTTCTGTTCGCCCATCTCGACAGCCTTACTTGCCCACATCAAGGGGGAAATCCTCATGCCTGATCCTAGTCAGGGTGCGAACGGCAATGTTTTTGTCTCGGAGCACGGACAAAAGGCTCTTGGCAATGGTGTTTTTGAAGATATTTCCAAACTTGTAGACACCCCTGTTGCTTTCGTAACAAGTAAAGATGCCTACAGAGATCCTGAAAAGTTAAGAACTGACCTCCAGATTCCCAGCACTCTTGAAACATCTAAGTTTAGCAATAAAGGCTTCCAAGATAGAGTTGAGACAGGAAGACCTTCGGCAACCCCAGCGGGAAACCCATCCGGCGTTTGCGCCGTCAGTCTGCCGGAAAAACCTGAAACCATTGGCATGACATTCAACCGTTTGGCCCATGTTGACCCACGATCAGGCCCTCCAAACCTTGGAGTCGATCTCAATGCCATTGACCCCACTGCCATCGCCCATGAAGTTGCCCATTGCAGTCAGGAACCAATTGCCAAAAACGCCCCAAAGATTGCAGAGAAAATTCTTGCTGCCGAGGTTGATGCCGATAACAAAGCTAAAACCGTATTCCCCGCATATGCCTCTGTTATTGATGATGGAAGAGCCCTCGGCGGTCAACACGATGCTATGAAAGGGGATTACGACCATGCGGTTAGCCTTTACGGCAGAAGCGGAGGAAAACTTTCCGCCGAAGAAATCGGCAATACCTATCAGGTTCTAAACCAAAGGATAGGAAAGCAGTACGTCAACGATCCCCGAGCAGACCCAGAGAGAGTCAATTCCGCTCTCCACTTTGCGCTTGATCCAGACAATATGTTCGATAAAGCCCCCCTCACACCAGAAGATGGTGTAAAATTAGAGGCGTCCCGTCAAAAAATAGGAACTCTGCCCGCCACACAAATTCTGACAGATATCCCAGAAAAAGTTCGTGCGGAACAAGGGATAGAACAAAATTTCTATAGCAAAGCCGCAGAAAACATGCCAAGTGACCCACGGCTCATTTCAGACCTTATTCATAAGATAGATCCAAACGAAATGAGTCCTAACGAAAAAACGGCGGCCAATATTTACACCGATGCAGCGGATCGACTTTATCCTCCTGCCGCCTCCACATCTCAATCATCAGAGGCAAGAGAGGCAACGAATAACTCCTCGAAAGGATATACCTCCGCTCCCTCGGGACCATCGGTAACTCGGTAAAACAGACGAGTTTGTGATGTAAGAATTAGGACACTCTGGAGAGGCGCGCACGGCCAATACGCTTTCCTTCTAGTTTCAAGATAACGCCCCGCTAGGTTATGAAAGTTTTTCTCGACAGCTCGCCAGCAGGTCAGAAAAATCTTCAGGATACGGCGCAGAAAAAGTCATTTCTTCGTCGTTTCGCGGATGAAGGAAAGATATTTCCACTGCGTGCAAAGCCTGCCTTGGAAAAGCCATGACCTGCTCCATGACGGATTCGTCAAAATCTGCTTTCCTGAGCTTAGAGCGCAAGGCGGGAAGTTGGGGGCCATACAAAGGATCTCCGACCAACGGATGGCCTATATGATCCATATGCACTCGAATTTGGTGAGTCCGTCCACTCTCAAGTTGGCATTCGACCAAACAAAGAGTTTTTCTGAATTGCTCAAGGGCTTGAAAATAAGTAAGAGCCGCTTTGCCGTTCCACCCCACCACCGCCATTTTCAGGCGATTGGAAGGATGCCGACCAATCAGGGTTTCTACCTGTCCTTTAATAGGGGAAGGAACACCAACCACCAAGGCATGATAGACACGATGAAGACTCCGGTCTTGAAGCTGCTCTGCCAAATGGTGATGTGCATGATCGGTCTTGGCCACGATCATCAAACCACTTGTATCTTTGTCGAGACGATGAACAATCCCCGGACGCCTCACCCCATTGATCCCCGACAGACTATCTCCACAATGCCCCAGCAAGGCGTGAACCAGTGTTCCGTGGCTGTGGCCCACTGCCGGATGAACAACCATTCCGGCTGCCTTATTCAAGACAATTACATCTTCGTCTTCATAGACAATATCAAGTGGAATATTTTCTGGCTCTGGCAATGCATCTTCCACCGGAGGAATCGCAATGACGATTTTATCTCCGAACTCAACCTTGCGCGAAGCTGTTGTCAAAACTTTCCCATTCAAGGCGCATTCTCCAGCGTCAATCAAAGCCTTGAGACGCGTGCGTGAAAATTCAGGGGCAAGCATGGCCACAGCCTTATCCAATCGCTGTTGGTGTTCAGCCAACCCAACTTCAAGCAGCAAGGATTCGTGTGCCTCTTCTTGTTCAGTGTCCTGAGAAGAGTTCATGGCAGATCATCCAATTTTTCCCGAGTTCCCTTTGCACAAGAATCCGTGAAGGCGGGTAAGGGAGTCATTTTGAGAACGAGGCTGTCATAGGTTTGCAGTCTGTTTTCATCCCCTTGCGCATATTTGGAGAATCCAGTTTCCGCCATACCGATCAACAAACGGTCCGAACCACTGACCAACATTTTTTCCGGCAAGGTATTGTTGCCTTCGATGTAAGACTCATCGGCCACCATATGGCCAAGCCCTGTGAAAGTTATCACCCGCGCATATTGCCGCCCACCCGATCCATCTGGCCGTCCGCCTAGCAAAGCGGTAATCCGTCCATCCGGCAACACCGCAACATCAAGGCCCGCATAACTATATTTTCCGGTGATATATTTTTGCCAGAGAGGCTCTCCACTCGGGCTCAACTTCATGATCCAAGCTGCTCTCGCTCCGTCTTGCGCAGGAATGGAATCCCCGATCACAACAAGCGAACCATCGGGAAGAACCGCCGCTCGCCGCAAAAGAGCGTCCTCTCCACGCGGATAAGCGCGTTGTTGTAAAATATCCCCGGGCTTGGCCACACGAAGAATCCAACCGCTTTCACGACCTCTTTCGCTCTCAACGCGCCCCAAAGCCAGAACCTGACCGCCAGACAGGCGTTTTAATCCTTCAATCTGATTGGGAACCCCGGGAAGGTATTCCTTGCGAGAGAGCTCTTTCCCTGTCTCATCAACGCGGATTAGTAAACTATAATGATCTTCTTCATTCTTGGGATGAATCGCCTCGGCAGCAATCAACATTGATTTTGCTCCAGCCTCTACCACTATATCCTTAGGAACCAACCTCATTTTTGGATCCCGCAAAGAAGCCGATGTTTTCAAACTGCCCGCCCCATCAAAAAAAGCGAGAAGCATTTCATCTTCTTTTTCCGAGGGCTTGATATGCGAGAGAACAACAATGCGGTCTTTGAGAACCCCTCCGGCAGAAACGCTTGAAAGGTTTTTAATCGGAGTTCTCGTTTCCACTTTGACCACGCCCCCCTTATCAAGGCGAAGCAAATGGAGCAAGGCAGGGCTTTCACCTTTCTGCCGATCAAAGGGGAGAGTTTCCCCCACCATCACACTGCCCCCATCGGCCAAAGCCACCAGATCACGCGGACGGTCTTTGCCTTCGACCCCGACAACCCGCTTCCACAGAGCAGCTCCTTCAAAATTAGGGGGAATAAGTGGAATGATTTCTTCGAAAACCACCTCGCAAGAAACCTTACCAAGTAATTTATCCGTTTCTTTTTCAAGGCCAGTAGGGGTCTCTTGCGCCAAGGCCGGAAAGCCATAGGCAAGCCCCAACAAAACTGTGCATACTCCAATAAAGCATCTTGTCATTTACGGAAATTCCCTTCACTTTTCTGAGTGTCCGTCCAGAAAGTTCCAGATATGTGACGAAAATGGGGGATTTCCGAGAACCGTAGCGGAACGTACACAGAGTACTTGAGCAACGGAAGCGCAGGAAACCCCCATTTGCAGTCCATAGGTGGAACCTTTATGGGTGGACACTGAGCATACTCAACTTTTGCCGCCTTGGAAATGAAAAGGAAAGTTACCCGATGGCATATATTGTTTTGGCCGAAGATGACGATTCGATGCGGCAATTTCTCGCTCTGGCCTTAGAGAGGGCGGGACATAAGGTTATTCCTTGCGCTGACGGGATCGAAGCCCTCAAGGAAATTACATCCAAAGGCCCCGAGGTTGATCTGTTGCTCGCTGACATTGTCATGCCCGGGCTGGACGGAATTGAGCTGTCCCAGAGAACCGAAGCCATTTATCCCAACATAAAAGTCATGTTTATCACGGGATTCGCAGCAGTCGCGATGAACGAATCCAGCTCTGATCGGCAAAACACGCGGATTTTATCCAAACCCTTTCACCTCAACGACCTTGTCAAACAGGTGAATGAAATTCTGGCTGCATAATTAGGTCTTGCAAAATAGTGCGGGGCCAGCTAAAAAACCCGCCTGACGCGCAATTAGCTCAGCGGTAGAGCACTATGTTGACATCGTAGGGGTCACAGGTTCAAACCCTGTATTGCGCACCATTTATTTTTCAATCTCCTAATAGGTGCAGGTGGTATAAATGGACTTAAAAGATTTTATTTCCAAATCAATAGTGGATATTTGTCTTGGAATTAAAGAGGCGCAGAAAACTGTGTATGAACATGTCGAAAATGTACCGATAGCCCCTGCTTTTATGTCTGGAGTAAATCAGATGGAACATGGACCTGAGAAAATTTCTTTCGACATTCTTGTTTCTATCTCAGATAGCTCAAAGAAAGAAAAAAATGGCGAAGCTAAAATAACTGTTATACGCGCAAGCATTGGAAGTGAAACAGCAACCGAGACAAGCTCAGCGCATCGTATTCAATTTTCTGTACCATTCTATCCACAAGCATTGGAACGATATAATCAAAAATCACCAAAAAATTAAGAAGTGCCGCAATGGGCAAACTTTTCCGTCCTCTACCGTGCGCCAGATATAGAACCCATCGGGCTCTTTTTGGCCCAGAAATTAGCGCAGAGCCCATAACGCCATAGATCCAAATTCTGCTATATTATTTGCAAAAATAAGCAAGATAACAA
>JAGOQV010000094.1 GCA_018063145.1 Alphaproteobacteria bacterium | reverse complement strand
GTGCCGTTAGAACAATTCGGAAAACTTATGAAACCGCGCAATCATGGCATGGGCTTTGCAAGGCTCTTTCCACAGGTTTTTAAGAAAGAATAACGCAAGATCATGATTGAGACATCGCCTTCCTCGGCTTCATCCTCTTCTGCCCGTGTTTTCCGGATGGTTCAGGCTTCTGGTGAGCGAATGGCCGGATCTGTCCCTGTTTGGGGAGCCCCCAGTTCTGCCGAAGAAAAATTGGCCCAAAAGCTCGAAAACGTCTCTTTGTCCAAGGAATCCAAGACCGTTACGTTTGCCAATGCTCTGGCCGAGGCAGAAAATGCAACGCCTCCAAAGAAAGAAGAGTCCTTTGGGTTTCTTGATCTTTTGGATGTCATAAACCCTCTTCAGCATCTTCCGATAATCGGAACCATCTACCGCGCTGTGACTGGTGATGAGATTAAGCCCGCCGCCCGTATTATCGGAGATACCGCCTTTGGGGGCGTGGTCGGAGCTGCAACCGCGATTGCTGATACGGTTGTGGAAGCCAGCACCGGAAAAGATGTCGGTGGCCACGTTGCGGGAATGTTTCGCCCCTCTCCCCCTTCGGCAAAACTTTCGGGGACCACAATTGCTTTGGCGGATCTTAGTCGCGATGAGCCGTCCTATAATTCCTGAACTTTCCCATTAACCCGATCCTAACCATTCGGGTATTTACTCCATCTTGTGATGGAAAATTTTACCGACAGGCAATTGGTTCTCCTTTACACCGGTCTCAAAGTTCCGGTCGCTGTTGCTGATCTTCTTTCAACGCCCGAGCGGAACTTGGCCGAGGATGAGATTTATGCCTTGCAGACAATGATTTCCGAAATGAATGCTGAGAAGGCCCTCGTCGCTCTGGCGTGCTGCGCCCAAATTTTGGCAGGACATAATGACCTTGATGCGGCCGCACGTACGCCGCTGCGCTTTCAGTCCGATTGTATTTTGAACGACTATGCCGGACACGTTCTTGCTCAAGAGAAAGAGATAGAAGGGCAAGTCGTTTATATGCAAGAAGACTTTGAAGCCTTGTCAGAAATCTTTGGTCTGAGTGCGGATGTGGCGAGATCCGAGTTGGTGGGACTTGCCACGTTGTGCGATGTCTTGGCAGATATGTCTGCGTCCTATGCCGAGGCTCTGGAACCAGACCTTGCCGAATTTTATTTGCACCTTTGCCTTGAGGAAAACCCTCAGGCAAAACAGCCTGCCGCCCATCTGGGAAATGTTATTCCCTTTCCAAGTTCCCGCCTTGCCCACTAAATTCGCGAGCCAGCATGGGGCCAAGAGAGCGGCCCCCCAAAAGATGGGTATGGAAATGAGGAACTTCTTGCCCTCCGTTAAGCCCACAATTTGCAATCGCTCTAAACCCAGATTCACTCAGCCCTAACTCATTCGCCAGCTTTCCAACCGCCCGATAGAAACCTGTTATCTCTTCCGGTGTTCCGCGAGAGCCAAAATCGGCAATATCCCGATATTCTCCTTTGGGAATAACCAGAACATGAACAGGAGCTTTGGCTGCGATGTCATGAAATGCCAGAACATACTCGTCTTCATAGACCTTTTGGCAAGGAATCTCGCCGCGCAAAATTCGTGCAAAAATATTGTGAGAATCGTACGTCATGCTTTTTTCCTAAGGTTAGAAGTTCCGCTTTTTCCAAAAATATACAAAGTTCTGATTTTATAAAGACTCTCTTTTGAAATTTGTAAGTTTTCATATTTACAGAGATATTCGCCCATCTTTTTGCTTTTGTTCAAAAAATATGTTATATCAATACTATCTAATGAAAAAGGAGTTCCAGATGCCAAAAAATGGCTATTGGATAGAATGCATCCCTGTCTGTGGGGAGGCAAATCAAAATGGTGAGGAATTTTTCTATAATGCGTCAGTTCATTCTTTTCCAGAAATAAGGGTAACGGCCAACAGCCCTGAACAGGCTATTGCCAAACTGCGATTCAAATTACGAGCCCTTCGCAGATATTACCGGATGATTGGCAAGTCTTTGCCTGAGATGGACAATCCTGTCCGGCCACCATCTCGGCTGCGCAGCGTGCGCGGGTGGATTTCAGTTTATATCCAGATGGTGGAAAACGGCAATTCTTTGAGAAAAGAAGGTTAGCGTGAGGACTCTTTGGCAGCTTCAATTGCTTCGCGAACACCTTCTAAGAAAGTTTGGCTCCGTTGGATGGTCAGGTCAGTAACACCGAGCCGTTCCAACTCAATCAAGTCTGCAACAAATCTTTGGACATCAGCCAGATCTTTCTCTGAGAAGTCGCTTCCCAGAGAAACAGCTTCGGCTGCCCCTCCCCCTGCCGGAGGAGGAGGCGGGAGTTGAGCTTCAATATTGGGATCATGAACAGCGCGCCCTGTGGTTTGATAGGCTCGCGCCGCCCGAGAACTCACACTGTCCGTTTCTCTTTCCGGTGAAAAGGAATGGGGGGAAGGCGTATCTTTTTCTGGAAGTGTTCCTTGTAGCAAAGTTTGCAAGAACGCCTTGAGAGCCGCTACTGACACCGTGGCAGAATCCTCCCAAGCAAGAGGGGTATATTCGCCACTTTCTGGGCCTTTTTTTCCTTTTTCCTGACCTTGGCTTTCGTCCCGACGAATATGAAGCCGCGTATCTGTTTCTTCGGTTCGGCGAAGAATTGTACGAAACACGGGGTCAAGTCGTGACAGCATTACCGCCCGCTTCTTTGCGTTGGCCGCAACATAAGGACTCCCTCATCTCCGGTAAAGGTATGCCACGGAGCTTTCCAAGACCAAACTTCTTCCATGTTTTGCGAGAAGAAGCCGATGTAACCAATCTGAGCCAATAAGGGATAATGGCGAGCCCCTTCCAGCATGATCGGAGCTTTGTAACTACCGGAAAGAGGTTTTAGCTCAAGAACCATTGTGACTGTCCGCCGCCCTTCATGCCGCGAGGCTTTCAAAGCCTCCTGAGTGTTCAAGGCAACCGATTCAAAATTCTCGATCCCATCAGCCAAAACTGCAATGGGACGCCCCGAAAACTCATAGGGGAAAAAGATTGTTCCTGTGGACGGATATTTAATGTCCATGGTGTATTTCTTGTTCGGAGGATCAAGAGTCAACACCATCTCGACCGCCGCCCGAATAACAATGACGCTTGATTTTGCATCAAGAGAATTGAACTTAGCTGATAAACGTCCTGTTTCGCTCTCAAGGACTTTCATACGCTCTGTTGCGTTCATCTCACGATAGGCGCGAGTTTGACGAATAATCAGGCCAAAATCGGGCCGCGCCCCAGAAACCTTATAAAAAAGGAGCCCCACATCTTCTGCTGATGAGGGTTTTACAAGCGACATTGTTCGAGAGCTGGAAACCGTCTGAGCCCAAGCCGATCCGCCCCCTTCCGGAATACCGCCGACCAGAAAGATAAGAACAAGAACAAAAAACAAAAAGAACAAATGAGTTTTCATGGCATCCACACACGATTTCCTTCATTATACCCTAGACTTTCCTAAGGACCAAGGATGCAAGGCAAAAAAAATAAACCTCCCGTCAAATCAGACAAAAAACCAACAACCCTTGATCCGACAGCGGTTGATCCTTCTGGATTGTGGCAAGCTGTGGTCAAAGACTTAAAGCCCTTAAAACCTAGGCCAGAGAAAGAGGTTGTTCCAACGCCTCCCTTGAAACGCTCTCCAAAACGAGAGGAAAACCAGACGGTCTTTCCTCCTCTCCCCCAACAAAGTGCTCGCCACGGGCTTGACCGCAACAGCAAAAATCGTCTTAAAAATGGCGAAATACCTATTGAGGCTCGCCTTGACCTTCACGGACGAACGCTCGCGGCGGCTCATAAAGAGCTGACCCACTTCTTGAAAAACAGCTACGTCTCTGGCCTGCGCTGTGTTCTGGTTATTACGGGTAAAGGTGGGCAAAAAGATGTTTCTTCCCCTCCTCAAGGCCCTTCTCGAGGCGTTTTGCATCAAAATCTCAGCCTTTGGCTTGAACATCCCGATTTATCAGGAATAATTCTGGGGGTTTCTCCTGCGCGTCCCCAACATGGTGGAGATGGCGCCGTCTATATCTTGTTGCGACGGAACCGCTCAACATCTTGAGCGATACAAACATAATCAGCAACCGACAAATCTTCTGCTCTCAGGTTCGGTTGTATTCCGCTTGATTCCAAAGACGGGAGATAGGCTGACAGGCTAGAGCGGATCATTTTGCGGCGTTGTTGAAAAGCTGCAGCAAGAATTTCCTCCATCACGGAGAAAGAGGGGGCATTCTCTTGTAATTTGCGCGGACGAAAGTGGAGAACTGTTGAACTGACCTTAGGTGGAGGGGTAAACGCCGAAGGCGGGAGGTCAAAAAGCCTTTTAACATCGCACAGCCACTGTGCCAGAACACTCAACCGCCCATAGACCTTGTTCCCATGTCCCGATAAAATACGGTCTGCCACTTCTTTTTGGAACATCAAACTTAGAAAGCTGTAAGAGGATGAGTCGTTGCGAGTTTGTTGTAGCCATTTCAGCAACAAAACTGTGCTGATATTATAGGGAAGGTTGGCAAGAACTGCCCTAGGCGGAGATGTCACTTCCAGAAAATCAACGGCCAGCGCATCCCCCTCTATCACTTGCAAGCGTCCAGAATAAGCTTGAGAAAGAGAAGAAAGGGCAAGGACTGCCCGCGCATCAAACTCAATAGCAACAATCTTTTTGGCGGGTGTTTGCAACAGGCTGCGCGTTAACCCTCCTGGCCCGGGACCAATTTCTAACAACGTTGTTTCGGGTAAAATTTCACCAGAGAGGCGAACAATCTTATCCGTCAAATTTTGATCGAGAAGAAAATTCTGCCCGAGGGCTTTTTCTGCCCTGAGACCATGGTCCCGAATAACCTCACGCAAGGGGGGAAGGGGAGGAGGAGAATCCACTACCCTAATCCCGCTTTTCAACAAAGGCGGAACTGCGCAGATCCATCAAATAACGACGCTGGGCCCTGTCAAGCCGCATCCCTCCGACGCGCTGCATAATGTCTTCCCGAGAAGGGAGGAGAGCCTCGGTAATTTCACGCTTTTCTTGCAGGAAAATAATATAAAAGCCGCTTTGGGTTTTAATAGGATTCGAAATACTCCGAGGCGACAAGCTGGGCAAAATAGCATCAACTTCGGTTGGCATTTGTCCACCGATGACCCATCCCACCGCGCCACCTTGTGCTGCACCAGGTGCTGCGGAGAACTGCTGAGCAACTTTGCCAAAAGCTTCAGGTTTTTTTTGCAACTGGGAGACCAGTTTTTCTGCGAATGACTGAATTTCGGCAGGCTTCTTTCCCTCCATAAGAGGCAAAAATATCTCGGAAATTTTGTATTGAGGTTTGCCAATAT
>JAGOQV010000026.1:17472-21094 GCA_018063145.1 Alphaproteobacteria bacterium | reverse complement strand
GAGAACGGGGACTCTCCTGTTTCGCCTTACCCTGTTCCTGCCATTCCTTATGCTGCGAGCAACTGCAATAGCCTGACTTCACGATCAGGCATTCTTCGCCTTGCTGCCTTGGCAATCGTTTTTCTGGCATTGGTTGTGTTCTTTGTGTTTTCTGGTGGCGGGGGTGCCCCCTCTTCTATCGGAGCGAATGGGGACTCCCGCGCAACTACTAATTCTGTGCAAACTGGAACCCCTGTTTCGGCTGATGATTTTTTAGAAGGGCAGTAAGTCCCTAAGACTTGTTGTTTAAGGAAAGAAGATGGCTCTCGACTCTAAGTATGTAGTCAAACACAAGAGTATGCTGCGGGACACCCGCCCTGTACTCACTCGCTTTGCAGCTAGCCTTGAAAAACCCGACCATTCTTTTGTTGTCCTTTTGATGCTGGCTCTCGGGATCAACTTCAATGATTCTGTGTTGGCTTGGGCAGATTTGCTGGTTGTTTTTGGCCTCTTGTTCACTCTTTGGTTGTCCTTGCGAGACCGCACCCTGTCTTTCAAAATGCCGATAGGTACCAAGCAAAAAGACCCACGCAGCAAGAACTCGGTTCCAGAAGGAATTATGTATCTAGGCAATACCGAGAACCGTGATGAGGTATGGTTTGGCAACTCCGATGCACGGACTCATATTCTCTATCTTGGGACCACAGGGTCTGGGAAGACCGAAGGGCTAAAATCTATGGCCAGCAATGCCCTGTCATGGGCTTCCGGTTTTGTCTATATTGATGGGAAGGCTGATACGGATTTGTGGTCGTCCCTCTCTTCTTTGGTCCGCCGTTTTGGGCGTGATGACGATCTTCTTGTTCTCAACTATATGACAGGAAACTCTGACCGCAGGGCCCCTTCGAACACTATGAACCCGTTTTCGAGCGGGTCTGCCTCTTACCTAACCAACATGCTCGTCAGCTTGATGCCGGATGCTGAAGGCGACAACGCCATGTGGAAAGAACGTGCGGTTTCCTTGATTGGGTCCTTGATGCCTGTGATGACATGGAAACGGGACTATCAAGAAATTCCAATGAGTGTTGGAATTATCCGCCAAAACCTAACTTTGGGCAGCATTATCAAACTCTCTCGTGATGAAGCCTTGCCAGATAATTTGAGAAAAGGCCTTAAAGGCTATCTCGAAACGCTTCCTGGCTTTGTCGATGCTGCTTTTGATGATGAAGGCCGCGATAAACCTATGGGGCCTGACCAACCCATGATTGATACAACAACGGCAAAAACCCAGCATGGGTATTTGTCTATGCAGTTCACCCGTTCCTTGCAATCCTTGGCAGATGATTACGGATACATCTTTGATTCCCAAGCTGCTGATGTCGATATGGTGGATGTGGTTCTGAATCGCCGGATCCTGATCGTTCTTATTCCCGCCCTTGAAAAATCGGCAGATGAAACCGCGAACCTCGGTAAAATTGTGGCGGCTACTATCAAAGGAATGATGGGGTCCACCCTAGGGGCCACCGTTGAAGGGGAAAGCGCGACCGTCATTGAAAACAAACCAACCCATTCCTCGACACCGTTTATGACGATTTTTGATGAAGTCGGGTACTATACCGCTGCGGGTATGGCCGTTATGGCCGCTCAAGCACGGTCCCTCGGGTTCTGTCTTATTTTCTCGGCGCAGGATTTACCAGCCCTTGAAAAACGGGTAAAAGAAGAAGCTCGTTCGATTGCAGCTAACTGTAACATCAAAATTTTCGGCAAACTCGAAGATCCAACCCAAACCAAAGAGTTCTTTGAAAAAACAGTCGGCTCCAACTTCGTGGCCGAGGTCTCTGGCTTTGCCTCAGAAGCTGGGTCTATGTCTCACACCTATATGGACACTCACCAAGCCAGTCTGCAACAACGTGGACGGGCCACCTATGATGGCGTTCGTGGGTTCAAAGAGGGACAGGCTATTGTTGCCTTTGGGGACAACGTGGTTGAAGTTAAATTTTTCTATTCCAACCCGGGTCATGCCAAGGCCATGCGGGTAACCCGCTATATCTCGCTCCCTCCTCCTGACGAGGCGACATTGCGTCATACACCAAATGTCACACGCTTGCGTGACTTGATGGTCAAAAAAGGTTGGACGGCTGAAAAGGCAGATGTTTCCATCGCCACATCTTCCGAAGTTGCAGCCTTGGTCGATGCCGTGAAATTGGCAGAAGAAACCTCAACACAAGGACTTGAAAAGGGGATTCTGGCTTTGGCTTCGGTCTATAGTCTTAGCCATCCGATTGACCCCAATGCACCTGATGAACCTGAGGTCAAGGCCGCTACTGAACCTTCTCCCTCTGCCGCTTCTGCCCCCAAAGCAACCGGCGGGAACCCTATGGGGTTCTTCGGTGCCAAAAAAGAGGCTGCCCCGCCTCCTGCTCAAGAAGAAGCTGCCCCGAAGGCGTGGGATGCCTTGGTTGAGGAAGCTGTCCGTCTTGACGAAGAATCGAAAGGCATTCTTGAAGACGCAGCTCGCAAAGCAAGAGAGTCTATCTTCCAATCAGACGACGACGGAAAACCAGATGGATCTTAGTAGAACCAGAGAAAGCGGCGGAATTCTCGTTTACATTTTTATCGGGATTATTCTCTTTGCTGCCCTTGCTTACGCTTTTTCAAAGGGAGGAGGAAGCACAGGAAGCAGTGCAACCGACAAATCTGCAAAACTCTACGCCACACAAGTTATCGGCGATGTTCAGGTTCTCAGAGATAGCGTGCAGGAGGCCCTCGCCAAGGGATGTTCCGAGAGCGAGATCAGTTTTGATAATGACACCGTTGCTGGCTATAGCTTCGCCACACGCGATATGTGCAAGATTTTCAAAAACTCAACCCGCTCAACAAAATGGATTGGCTTGCCTGAAAAGGCCCGCGACCCTTCTTTAAGCGGTTCTGGATCGGAAGATTATAACTTCACCATGTGGTATTTCCTCAAAGCCTACCCGGGAGGAACCCCTATAGGAACCGTCAGCAATGACATTGCGGTTGTCGCAAACGTCAACCAAGCAGTTTGCGAGCAGATCAATCTTCTTATTACCGGAGACCGAACAATTCCTACGATGGTCTATGCAGGATCAACCTTTGCCTCAACGGCAGAGGGGAAAAAATATGTAGGCAGCGGAAGCCCTGTCTCTGTTGCAGCAGGTGACACGATTTTCAACAATATCTGCGTCAAGGGAACAACTTCTCCGGAAGGGTACGGCTTTCTCTATTCATTGATAGACCGCTAGGATATTGGCATTAGACCTCTCGCAGAACCCGCTCTGGTGAGGCAGATGCGAGAAAAAACCACGCGCAGGAAGGCAAGTGTACAAAGACGTACACGCGTTCCGAGCATGGTTTTGACGATGCAGATGGCCGCCAGAGTTAGGGTTATGCAAGAGGTCTATTACATTCTTTCCGGAACATCAATGCCCGTTAGGCCAAGCAAAAGTTCGATCTGGGCCAGAACCGAGTGGCACAAAACCAACCAGCTCGATTTTTGTTCCTCATTAGGTTCCGAGAGAATATGCGTGTTCCCGTAGAACGCGCTAAACGCCTGAGCCAAGCGAAAGGCATGATCGCATAAGATATGCGGTGCATAATTTCTGGCTGCCACGCCTAAAATTTC
>JAGOQV010000026.1:0-17372 GCA_018063145.1 Alphaproteobacteria bacterium | reverse complement strand
CGCACCCGCTCGACAATCGTCGCAAGATCCGTCGTTCCGTACATAACGGCTCCATCGCGCTTGTACAAAATCAGAGGCGGGTATTTTTTGTCATCTTCGTTTGTTTTAACTGGAATAACCACAGCCCCGTCATCCTCGACAGCAAATCCCCTTTTCTGAAGACTAGACACCATCCCCTTGATAAGATCATGAACCGAGGACTCGCCCTTCCACAAATCAAAGTGAACATTGAGAATTTCAAAGTTCCGTTTCATGGAGAGGATAGAAACCGTAACAAAATGCTGCCACAGAGCGTAGTAACCCGCCCGTTTGTTCTGCAGATCAACGGTTGCCTGTTGCGCTTTAAGCAAACGGGTTTCATCCTCTTTGCAAGCCTTGGAAGCCGCTGGATAAATTTCTTCAAGATCCTCCATCGAAACTGGAGAAGCTGATGGGTAGGGACCCGTAAAATTTTTATCAAAGTAAATCCAATCAGGGTGGCGCATTTCTAGTTCAGAAATGACCATCCCGTTTTGCGTTCCCCAATCTCCAAGATGAATATCACCGATGGTTTTGTATCCGGCAAAGCTCAAAATTCGCCGAACGGAATCCCCGATAATGCTAGCGCGCAAATGGCCAACATGCATAGACTTGGCAACATTTGGCCCGCCATAATCAAGAATGACCGTATCGCCAGAGTTAAAGACAGGCACACCGCACCGCTTATCAAACGCAACATCCCCCAAAAATAGGCCAAGATATTCGTCGCTCAAGACAAAGTTGATAAACCCGGGCCCCGCAATATCGACCCTCTCAAACTTTATGTTGTTCTTAAGAAGAGAGACCACAGCTTCGGCAATCGCACGGGGATTTTTTTGAGCAATTTTCGCGGCGGCCAAAGCTCCATTGCATTGAAACTGACAAAGATCCAACCTGTCCGAAATAGAAACTTTGCCAAAAGCAGGATCAAGCCCTTGCTCAGCAAATGCCTCTCCAACAAGCTTAGAAAGAGTCGATAACAGAGAAAGCATGATTAAACGTCCAGATTGGTAACCTTAAGAGCGTTTTGCTGGATAAATTCACGACGAGGTTCCACAATGTCCCCCATCAAAGTCGAGAAAATATCATTTGCCTCTACCGCATCTTCTACATGCACTTGCAACAAAGACCGCACATTCGGATCAAGCGTTGTTTCCCACAATTGTTCAGGGTTCATTTCCCCAAGACCTTTGTATCGCTGAATCTGGAGGCCTTTTCTGGCATATTCAATGACAGCATCGTAGAAACTCCACGGCCCACAGACATCTCCCAACGCCTTGCTTTTGGCTTGCAGCTGGCCATGATGAGCAAAATTTTCATTCATCCAGTCAATCAAAGGGCGTATCCGCAAGGCGTCTGGAGAACGAATACTATCCGCAGTTATCCGCACAGATTCGGTCACGCCGCGCAGAGTGCGTTGAAGAAAAAATCCCTCCCCTTCCGATACATCCACCTTCCACGATCTCTCGTTGCGCGGAGCCAAAGCGTTAAGTCTTTGCGCAAGCAATTTCGCAGTTTCCTCTCCCTTAGCGGGATCAGAAAGATTGCTAGGGTCGAAAACACCAATCACGGCAGCCTGCTCTGTCAGGTGAGGGTTATGAATTCTTTGGTTGAGAGCCACCAAACTTGATTTGATCTGCCGCGCTTTTTGAACGAGATCGTTAAAATCGCGCCCCGTTCGAGGAGCCCCCGAATGATCGGTGAAGATCATCTCGTCCACTGCCGCTTCCAGCAGATAATTCTCAAGCGCATCATCATTTTTGAGATACACTTCCGACGAATTCCCGCGCTTAACTTTATAAAGAGGAGGCTGGGCAATATATAAATATCCGCGTGCAATCACCTCAGGCATATAACGATAGAAGAAAGTCAAAAGCAAAGTCCGAATATGCGACCCATCCACGTCCGCATCAGTCATGATGATAATTTTGTGATAGCGAATTTTATCCACGTTCAACTCTTCGTGAATACCAGCCCCCATCGCCGTAATCAGTGTGCCAAGTTCCTGCGAGCCCAAAATTTTATCAAGCCGCGCCCGTTCCACATTCAAGATTTTTCCGCGAAGTGGAAGAATTGCTTGGTTTTTCCGGTCCCGCGCTTGTTTAGCGGAACCGCCTGCAGAATCCCCTTCCACGATAAATATTTCAGACCTTGCCGGATCGCGTTCCTGACAGTCCGCCAGCTTCCCGGGCAAATTGGAAATATCCATCACGCCTTTGCGGCGAGAAAGATCACGGGCTTTACGCGCAGCTTCCCGCGCAGTCGCCGCTTCAATTATTTTAGAGACAATTTTTTTGGCATCGACAGGATGTTCTTCCAACCAAGTGCCAAGGCCTTCAACGATAGCTTGTTCGACCACGGGGCGAACTTCGGAAGAAACCAATTTATCCTTCGTTTGCGAAGAAAATTTGGGATCAGGAACCTTGAGCGAGAGAACACAGGTCAATCCTTCCCGCATATCCTCGCCCGTCATGGTTAGATCTTTATTTTTCTTGGTCAGACCGTTTTCTTCGGCATATTTTGACAAGAGCCGCGTAAGAGCCCCGCGAAACCCCGCAAGGTGAGTTCCACCATCACGCTGTGGAATGTTGTTGGTAAAACACAGCATTGTTTCGTGATAAGAATCCGTCCATTCCATCGCCGTTTCAACGGTAATCCCCAAAGTATCGTTGTGATGACGCAACGAAACCGATGGCTTGAATATAGCGGTCTTGCTTCGGTCCAGCCAATCAACAAAACTTTCAATTCCGCCATCGTAGTGAAACTGGGTTATTTCTGGCTCTTCGCCGCGATCATCGCGCAAGATAATGTTGACGCCGGAGTTGAGAAAGGCCAACTCACGCAAACGATCTTGCAAGGTTGCATAATCAAAAACGGTCTGGGTAAAGATAGCCGGAGATGGCAAAAAGGTGATCTCGGTTCCGCTGCGACCTGTGTAGGGTTTGACGGCTTTGAGTGGAATCTCGGCATCCCCACCCCGAAAGCGCATAAACCATTCGTGACCATTGCGCCAAATACGAAGATCCAAATGCTCGGACAAGGCATTCACCACCGACACACCAACCCCGTGCAGTCCGCCAGAAACTTTGTAGGAATTTTGGTCAAATTTACCGCCCGCGTGAAGCTTGGTCATGATGACCTCAGCCGCCGACACCCCTTCTTCAGAGTGAATATCAACCGGAATTCCCCGCCCGTTATCACGCACAGTCACCGATCCATCCGCATTGATAATGACGTTGATTTCATCACAGTGGCCAGCAAGAGATTCATCAATGGCATTGTCAACCACTTCATAGACCATATGGTGCAAACCAGTTCCATCGTCGGTATCGCCGATATACATCCCCGGGCGTTTGCGAACGGCGTCAAGACCACGCAAAATTTTGATCGAGTCAGCACTGTAATCTGAGGGATCGTGAGCAATGTTTTGAGCAGCGTCAGACATGAGAATTTTACCTTGGGTTTTCACTTGGTTTTTAAGCGTCAATCGCGCATTTTTCTGCGGTTTTTTTAACAATCTCTTTTATAACAGACTGCCCCAAAAAGACCAGCAGAAAAGCTGAAATTCGGGCATTAACGAGACTGAATTTTACCGTCTTCCACCACAAAAAAACTGGCTCCCTGAGAAATAGCGGAAAACAAACTGGCATCGGTCCCCGTTACCCAGACTTGCCCACCATTTCTTGCCAAAACATCAAAAAGAGAGGCTCGTCGCGCCTCGTCCAGATGGGCGGCGACTTCATCAAGAAGCAAAAGAGGAGCCCTCCCCCGCTCCGCCCGAATAAGGTCAGAATGGGCAAGAACAAGGCCAATCAAAAGGGCTTTTTGTTCACCGGTTGAGCACTGGCCAGCTGGCATTTGTTTCTCATGATAGGTTACCAGAAAATCGCTGCGATGCGGCCCTAAGGAGGCTCCACCAGAGAGGGCATCTCCCGCTCGTGATTCAGCCAAAGACCTCAAAAACATTTCTTCAAGTTTGAGGGCTGAAATCTCGCCCAGCTTATTTTCGATGAAACCAGAAAGGGCAAGCTCGGCAATCGGAAAATCTGCTCCTCCTCGTGTCTGGCAAACGTGTCCCAGTCTTGAAACAAACTCTACCCGCGCTGCGGCAACCGCCATACCGGATTCAACCATCTGTTGTTCAAGAGCATCCAGCCATGAGGAATCGGCCTTTCCCTCTTTCAGCAATCGCGAGCGTTGCGAAAGTGCGTTCTCGTAACGGGTCATCCGCCCCGAATGTCCAACATCAAAGGCAAAGATCATGCGATCTAGAAACCTCCGGCGGGCCGCAGCAGCCTCCATAAACAAACGATCCATTTGGGGAGTCAGCCACAAGCAAGAAAGATATTCACTCAAAACAGATTGGCTTTTTACAGCTTCCCCTTGAATATGAACGGCTCGTCGCTCCTTCCCCAAGGTTCGCCCCGTTCCAATTCGAATTGGCCCGAATTCAGTTTCAACAACAGCAGAAACCCCCCACGGCATCTCGCTTCCCAATTTATTCTGAACCTCCGGCAAATCCGCGCTGCGCAAGCCCTTCCCGGGGGAAAGAAAGGAAACCGCTTCAAGCAAATTTGTTTTTCCGGCTCCGTTTGCTCCGGTTAGAACAACAAAGGAAGAGGCCAATCCTTGCAGACGGGCCTCCCTGTAAGAACGGAAATTTTGAAGAGTCAAAGAATGAACGCAGGTCATACCCGAAGCGGCATCAACACATACAAAGAGCTGGGATCGCTTGTGTCCTGAATGATCGTTGGTGAAGCTGGATCAGACATTGTCATCCGGCATCCCTCGCCCTCTACTTGCGATGTAATATCCAGCAGATAGCGAGCATTGAAACCAATCTCAAGAGCCGGAGCTTCGGACTGAACTTCTATGTCTTCCTTTGCGCTTCCCGCATCTGGAGAATTTGCCGAGAGCGTCAATGTCTTCCCATTGAGAGAAATTTTAACGGCCCGCGACTTGCCGTCCGAGATAGTGGAAACACGGTCAATCGCTCCCGAAAAGACACGAGGATCGACTTCAACCACTTTGTCATTGCCAACTGGAATGACACGTTGATAGTCGGGAAAAGTCCCGTCAATCAGTTTTGAGGTCAGAACAATATGATCGAAGGCAAAGCTAACTTTGCTCTCGGAAAGACTGACTTGGATAGTATCTGCGGCCTCTTCAAGCAACTTGCGAAGCTCAAGAATTGTTTTGCGCGGAATGATAACCCCGGGCATATCAGAAGCTCCCTCTGGAAGAGGCATTTCAAACCGAGCAAGACGGTGACCATCGGTAGAAACCGCTCGTAGCACTGGAACACCTTCGTTATCTGCTGCATGAACAAAAATTCCGTTCAGGTAATAGCGGGTTTCTTCGGTAGACATGGCAAACTTCGTGCGATCAATCAGGGCCCGCAAATCTGCCGCAGGAATCGAAAAAACAACTGGCAAAGATGCTCCGCCAAACTGAGGAAAATCCTCAACTGGCAAGCAGCTTAATCGGAAGTCAGACCGCCCAGCTTTCACTGTGACGAAACTCCCCGATGGATCCATTTCCAAGTTGATTTTGGACGTATCTGGCAATTTGCGCATGATGTCGTGGAGGGTCACTGCCGGTGCGGTAATCGCACCCGACTTGGTCACATCCGCAGCAATCGCTTCGGTAATTTCAATGTCCATATCCGTCGTGGCCAAAGACAATATCCCGTTATCTGCCTTAAGCAGGACGTTGGAAAGAATCGGGATCGTGCTCCGACGTTCGACAACGCTCTGGACGTGTGCCAAAGCACGGAGAAGCGCGGCGCGATCTATGCTGAATTTCATAGGAAGGAATCCTCTGTTAAAAAACCTTGAATCTAATTGTGTTTCGAGATGGAAAAACTATAGCACAGCCCCTCTGGTTTCCAATGACTTCCTTGGTTTTTTTATAGTTTCCCACAGGCCCAGTTTCTCCACCACCTCACAGTTAACATAAAAAATACCCCCGCTAAAACAACTTCGGCGAGGGTATTTCGAATTATATTTTGTGCGTGTTAGATAGCGTTCTACCCCGTCAGGGCCCGCCGCAAGATTTCAACGTCTTGCGCGAAAGCTGGATCTTCTCCGACCAACTCTTCGACCTTACGAACAGCGTGCATAACCGTTGTGTGATCGCGGCCACCAAATTTCCTGCCGATTTCCGGCAAGGACCGCGAGGTCAGTTGCTTGGCCAGATACATGGCCACCTGACGAGGACGGGCGACATTCCGCGCTCTCCGCGCTGAGTGCATATCGGTCATACGAACATTGTAGTGCTCAGCCACCCGTCTTTGTATCTCGTCAATCGTCACCCGCCGATCATGCGCGCGCAGAAGATCTTGCAAAACATCCTGAGTTGATTCCAGCGTAATCTCGGATTTGGTAACGTCTGCCGCCGCGATAATCCGGTTGAGGGCTCCTTCAAGCTCCCGAATATTCGAAGTAACTTTAAGAGCGAGAAACTCAAGAACCGTATCAGGAACCACAGCTTGCATCTGATCCCGCTTGGCCTGCAAAATGCCAAGGCGCAGCTCATAGGTGCTAGGGTGAATATCGGCAACCAACCCCCATGACATCCGCGAACGCAGCCGTTCGTCAATGCCCTGTAAGTCTGCTGGAGATTTATCTGCCGAAATGATGATCTGTTTGTTTTGATCTACCAAAGCGTTAAAGGTATGGAAGAATTCTTCTTGCGTTGAATCCTTTCCGGCAATGAACTGAATATCGTCAATCATCAAAACATCAACCGAACGGAAGATTTCCTTAAAGGTCATGGTGTCTTGTGCTCGGATCGCCCGCACGAACTGGTACATAAACTTTTCTGCCGACAGATACATGACGGTTTTTTCTGGCCGTTTTTCGCGAAGCTCATGCGCTATTGCGTGCATCAAGTGCGTTTTGCCAAGACCAACCCCCCCGTAAATATACAAGGGATTAAAAGGCACGGAGCATTCGACAACCCGACTAGAGGCCGCATGAGCCAACGCATTGGATTTCCCAACAACAAAGCTATCAAACTTGAACCGTGGGTCCAGAGGGGAAGAAAGGTCAAGCTTTTCAGCCAATTCATTGACATTGGCTTTAAGCGGTTTTTCAGCCGTGGAAGAAGCTTCCGCAGAAGATGGGGAATGCACCACCACAATCTCAAGCCGTTTGATTTCTGGGCTTCCAGCAATACACATTTCAAGAATGCGCGCAGAATAATGCGATTGAATCCAATCCTTCATAAACCGCGTAGGGACAGAAACTTCTAAGGTTCCGTGATAACAAGCTTGAAGCATCATCGGCTTCAACCAGCTTCTGAAGACGGCTTCGCCGAATTCCTCTCTCATCAAGTCATAGACCTTGGCCCACAAGGCTTGAACTTCGCGAGTTGGTTCAAAAGTTTCAGGCGCAAGAGCCTGCCCTAACATTGAAACGACATTCGCTTTTTTTCCCCCGGATTCAGACATATTCGGCTTTACTCCATTCGTGCTATTACTTTTGTTATCGTCATATAAAGCTACAAAGCTTTTCCCCCAGAAGCGTGAGGCAATAGAACCCGCAAAGGCCCGTCTGCATCCGTTCCCGACACACCCTAAAACTCACACAGGCAGTGGTCATTCGACCTTAATGTTTATTTATTGTTCAAGGTGTGGAGCTGTAGCTCCGACCTCATCGTCCCGATTAAGGGGCGCAGAAAGGCGACCGGAAAAACCGGTAATAAAGAACGCCCTATCATGAAACCGTTAGGTTTATTAAGATACCGACTAAGCGGTAGCTGTCTGACTAGACTTAACACGAGCAGCAAGACGCGACATTTTGCGCGATGCTGTCCGTTTGTGCATCAAGCCTTTAGAAACGCCTTTTTGCAAAGCAGGTTGAGCAGCTTTCAAAGCATCCTGTGCTTCTTGCACGTTGCCTGCCGCAAGAGCAAGTTCAACTTTTTTAACGAAGGTACGAATCTGGCTGCGGTTTGCGCCATTGATCTTCGCACGCTTAACATTTTGTCTAGAACGTTTTTTAGCTGAAACGTGATTGGCCATGCTTCAAATTCTTTCAAGTAGTCCGATTTGTGTTGGTAACTAGGAATGGTTTTAATCGGAGTTATCCCCAGCTGTCAAGCATGACTCGCATATAAAAAGAAAAAAAAAATCTTGCATTCAATTCGTTTCTGGGGATAGGGCAAACCTCACAAGAGCCCCACCCTCCGCTTTCTCAATTTTTACAATGAGTTGCTCGCCATTTCTTAGAAAATGGTCCGGATAGACGGCTTTCCAGCCCAAAGCTGGTAAAGTTGCCATGTAGAAATTTTTAACTTTCTGCTGGTCAAAATGGGGGACAAAAACCACCTCTTCGACCACACGCCCCTCAGCCTTATCGAAGACAATCGCCTGTTCCTCAAGCTCCTCTCCCCTTTCTAAAATCGGAATGTCAGAAAGATAGCGTAAGTATTGCTGGTTTTCTTCTGCTCTTGCCCCCCACCACGGCAAACAAAGCAAAACTCCGACCATAAAAAATATTTGTTTCATACTCTTCACCCTTGCTTGTGCGGACAGTAAAAACTCGACCGTCCACCTTGTATTATCTTGACCACTCCCCCCGTTTCTTGAGCCTTGCATACACAGCCAGAACACGGGAAGCCTTCGCGGCCATACACCGAAAATTCCTTCTGAAACCCGCCTCTTTGTCCATCTAACTTGCGGTAGTCCCGCAAGGAGCTTCCTCCGGCTTCGATGGCCTTGCGCAAAACTTTTTTAATTGCCAAGACCAAGGCAGAAATCTCATGCCCCGCCAACTCTCCGGCTGGCCGACGCGGATCAATACGGGCTAAGAATAAGGCCTCGCTAGCATAGATATTGCCAATGCCAACAACAGCCGATTGATCGAGCAGCAAAGGCTTTATCGCGATACGGCGGCCCTTCAGAAATTTTTCCAAATACCGCGCCGAAAATTCCTTTTCAAGAGGCTCCGGCCCCAGTCTGGCAAACAAAGGGTGGGGCTCCATATCTATCTGAGAAACAAGCGTAACGAGACCAAACCTTCGCGGATCACAGAACAATAATTCGTCCCCTGATCGAAACCTTATTTTCAAGTGAAGATGCGCAGGATTTTCACGAAGCCTATCTTCCGTAGAGGTTACACGCAAAGTCCCCGTCATACCAAGATGAATGACCAAACACTCTCCACATGAGAGCGCGATAAGAATATATTTGGCTCGGCGCGAAACCTTTTCTATCTCAGTCCCAGAAAGTTTTTTGTTCAGATTTTTCGGCATCATCGTGCGTAGTTTATAGGCCGATTGAACAACCGATTCCACGCGCTGCCCCGTGAGAGCGGGGATCAAATCACGGGTGATTGTTTCAACCTCTGGCAGTTCTGGCACACCGCTCTCTCTTTCTCAGCGAAATTGCTTTGTCCATAGCAATGGCTGCCCTGCCGCTGGCGGCAAAAAGCGCAAAAACTGGGGAGCTAAACGTTCCCGCTCTTCTTGTGGAATCAAAAAAGATAGACCCTCTTTTTGCAGGGTAGGATACACGTTGATATTGCGTAAAGATAAGGGAAGATAAGCTATATGGCGATCTCTTGGATCGTACGGCTTGCCCATATCCGGCCTTTGCGCCAAGACCAAAACCCCTTGGTCAAGTTTGAAATTTCCCCGTGCAAAATAACGTATTTGGGACTCGTTGTCCTCTTCCACAATCCATTCAAACATCGAATCTTCGAACTGCAGACTCATAGAATATTTTGCAACCCTCGCTGTCCACGTTCCCTGTAACCGCTTGGCACTAAAAACTACGGCTTCACTATGCGGCTGGAGACGCAGCGGCAAAAATTCATAGGCACGGGGAGCCGGCTTCGCCAAGGTCAGTAAGACCGAGGCCAAAACAGCCGCAGCAAGCGATACAACAAAAACCAGAACCAAAGAGGTTGGAAGTTTTCCTAGCGATTCGCGCACCATTTTCTTAACCATGAGCCACGGATGGTTTTCTGGTAACGAAATGGGGCGGTGTTTTTGTTTTTCCATGTCTCTAACATATCCCACCCAAACAGGCTGGGAAGATGGAAGATGAAGCAACCCACAACAAAAAAGGCCGCTGAAGCGGCCTTTTTCTCGATTTCTTGTGGATGAACTGGCCTAAAAGTCCATATCGCCCATGCCACCCATTCCAGAAGCTCCAGCAGAGGCTTTATCCTCCTTCGGCATATCACAGATCATCGCTTCGGTTGTAACCATCAGACCAGCCACCGAGACGGCGTTCTGGAGGGCAATGCGCACGACCTTAACCGGATCAATGATACCTGCTTTGACCATATCAACATATTCGTCTTTTTGGGCATCATATCCATAGTTCGGATCTTTCTGTTCCAACAATTTCCCGACGATAATTGACCCTTCTTTTCCGGCATTTTCAACAATCTGACGGATCGGAGACTGAATAGCACGACGGATGATTTCAATACCGGCTTGTTGGTCAGGATTTTCGCCTTTGAGGCCATCCAATGCCCGAGAAGCATAAAGCAAAGCAACGCCACCACCTGGGACAATCCCTTCTTCAACGGCAGCACGGGTTGCGTGCATGGCATCATCAACACGGTCTTTGCGCTCTTTCACTTCAACTTCAGTGGCCCCACCAACGCGAATGACAGCAACACCGCCAGCCAGTTTTGCCAGACGTTCTTGAAGTTTTTCACGATCATAGTCAGAGGAAGTTTCTTCGACTTGAGCCCGAATTTGGTTGCAACGCGCTTCGATATCTCCGGCTTTACCAAGGCCATCAATAATGATGGTTTCGTCTTTGGTAATACGAATTTTCTTCGCAGACCCAAGCATATCCAGCGTTACGTTTTCAAGCTTAATCCCAAGGTCTTCGGAAATGACTTGACCTGAGGTCAAGATGGCCATGTCTTCAAGCATAGATTTGCGGCGATCCCCAAAGCCAGGGGCTTTCACAGCGCAAACTCTCAAACCGCCACGCAGTTTGTTGACGACCAGAGTTGCTAGGGCTTCCCCTTCGACATCTTCAGCCACAATCAAAAGCGGACGACCCGATTGAACCACAGCTTCCAAAACCGGCAAAATAGATTGGAGGTTGGAAAGTTTTTTCTCGTTCAAAAGAATGTAGGGATTTTCGAGTTCGCAAACCATTTTTTCAGGGTTGGTCACAAAATATGGAGACAAATACCCGCGATCAAATTGCATCCCTTCGACAACTTCGAGTTCCGTTTCCAAAGACTTCGCTTCTTCAACAGTAATCACGCCTTCTTTGCCGACTTTGTCCATTGCTTGCGCGAGTTTTTGAGCAATTTCAGTATCACCATTTGCAGAAATGAAAGCAACTTGCTCAACTTCCTGATTGGTTTTGACGGGTTTGGCTGAAGATTTCAAAGCTTCTACGCAAACCGTAACGGCTTTTTCAAGACCACGTTTAATATCCATCGGGTTCATGCCTGCGGCAACCGATTTGACCCCTTCGCGAATAATCGCTTGGGCCAGAACAGTTGCTGTGGTTGTGCCATCGCCAGCTTGATCGTTGGCTTTGGAAGCCACTTCACGAACCAGTTGAGCCCCCATGTTTTCGAACTTGTCGGCCAGCTCAACGGCTTTGGCAACCGTCACGCCATCCTTGGTGGTTTGAGGTGCGCCAAATGATTTTTCAAGCACAACATTCCGCCCTTTAGGACCGAGGGTGACTTTCACCGCATCAGCAATAATATCCGCCCCGCGCAACATTTTGCGACGAGCTTCCGAAGAGAATTTAATTTCTTTAGCAGCCATAATAATATCTCCTTATACAGCATCAAATAGAAGTGAAAACCTAAGCGGCCATAACGCCCATAATATCGGACTCTTTCATCACCAACAGCTCTTTGCCGTCAATGTTGACTTCCGTTCCTGACCATTTCGAGAACAGGACAACGTCACCAGCTTTAACATCCAGTGGAACAACTTTCCCACCTTCACCCAGTACGCCTGAACCAACAGCAATAACCTTGCCTTTCATTGGTTTTTCTTTCGCGCTGTCAGGGATGATGATCCCGCCAAGGGTTTTTGAGTCTTCTTCAAGGCGTTCCAACAAAACACGATCGTGCAAAGGACGGAATTTCATTTCTTTTTTCTCCGGTAAACAGGTTAAAACAGCAGGCCTCGCAGATCCGTTATTGGCTTCCGCAAGACCCCCACAATCAAGTGCTATCTATCTAGGAAATTTCACGCGTAAAATCAAGGTTTACCGAAGAAAAACCGCCCCTTCTTGGCAAAAAAAAGAGCCCGAGATGATCTCGGGCTCTAATCTTATCCTATAAACTTGATTATTGCTGAGGATTGTTTCCACAAGCAGCTTCTTGTTGAAGCGTTTCTTCGCCCACTGAAGACGAGAACGAAATCGTTGTTGGACCACCATTTTGGGCATTGGCCGTTGCATCGGACCAGCAATTTGCGGATTGCCCCGCCCCTCCGGCTGCCGTTTCAATTGCTGCCAATTGTTCAGGTGTAGGAGCCCCTTCACCAGACTGACCTTCTTCATCACCCGCAGCTGGGGTAATGCTGTTCAGGAAGTCTGTGATGTTGCCGCCACCAGCGCCACCAGCACCTCCTGCGCCGCCGCCGGCCCCACCGCCGCCCTGTCCGGGCAACCGTGGCAGGCCAAGCAGAGTTACAACGACATTACCTGACCTTCCGCCGAACTGGCCGAAGGTATTGAAAACGTCTTCAGGAGGAACGCCCGCAGTATCATCTGGTTTTTGCTGACCAAACCAGAAGCGACCCAAAGAGCTATCATCAATGTAGTGATAGAAACCTGCTTCCAGATAAGCCAGATCAGCCGCGCTGAGCAACCCACCGCTTGCAGCAGGGGTCAAGAATTCACCCCCGGGCATCCGGTACGAGCTGTTCAACCCGTTGAGCCAAGTTGGTGTCCCGGGTTCAAAGAAGGCCCCGTTATCCAGCTCAACAAAATATTCAGATTGGCCGTCAAAGATTTGAGCTCCAATCGTCCCACCGAAATTGGTTGGAGGATTTTCAGACGCAGGGGAAACCCCGGGTGCATCATCATCGACCAATTCTAGGTACGAGTAAACCGATGGCAGAGGTTCAGGAAACTCAATCGCAACTTCGTAGAAAGTTGGATAATACATCTCAATCGGTGCAAAGCGCAGGCCAACCCGTCCGCGTTCAAAACGGTTTCCTCTTCCCGTCAAGTCAATCAGACCGCTTTGGAAATGCGCCCCAATATCATTGTCCGAGAAGGTGTTTCCTTCGACCGTCACAGACCCGTTGGAAGGACCAGAAACAAACAAGCCATTTTCAGCAAAATTGGAAACCGCATTGTCCGCAACATAGATTTCATCATAACCGGAAACTTCGATCCCGTCCGCGCCGCTTGGCTCTTCCGAGGTTTGCGCGACCGTATTGTTGGTAATCACCGCACTCCAAGAAGGTAGAGAGACTTCGGAAAGCAAAGAAACTTGAGGACCAGCGACTTTGTCAAACCCGTAATACCCTTCAAACCCGAGAACACGGATGCCATCGTTTCCAACATTGGTCACAACATTCGCATCAACCAAAACTTGGGAAGCTCCGTCAACTGCGATGCCATCATCAAGAGAGTTGGTAACCACATTATTGGTGACGGTAACATCTGTCCAAGGGTAATAAGGGGGGTAATCCATAGATACAAACTCTCTCGCAAGAGAGCGAAGACCTCCGGTCATGACGTGAATTCCATCGGCACCATAGACATCAACGGAGCCAGAGCCGCCGCAATCGCCGTAGCAAACTATTTTCGCACCATCGCCTTCTCCATCGTATGCAACACCAGAGTTGGCAATCAAATTATTGTCAACCAAGGTATGGCCACTATAAAGAACTTGAACGCCATCATCTGCTGTTTCACCAAGGAACTCGCCTGTTTCGCGGTCAACATTAACTGCATTGCTGACAATATCAACCGAGGTAATGAGCTCCCCTTCTGGGACGTATCCTTTTCCGGCCCAAACATCCCGAACGTGAATAGCGTCAGATCCGTAATAGTCGTAGTCGTAATCATAGACTGCGCCATAAAACTCTGGAACGTCATATCCGCCGTCTTCGACATAGAACCCGACATCACGAATATCATTATCCGCGATCAAGGTCCGTGCAGAATTGTACACTTCAATTCCATCATCCCCTGTCGAAGAAACATCGTTGTTGGTGATGGTAACGCTGTAATCCCAGTACCCGGCATAAGGATCAGGCTCTGAATCCTCAGATGCAAAGTAAACTTCTGGATAGAGGGGATAAATAAAGTCAGACGCATAGACCCCACTCACCACAATGCCATCATCTCCCGATCTGGAAACAGTATTCCCATCAATATGGGTCCGTCCCGAACCGATAACTTCGATTCCGTCATCTCCTGAAACATCAACGATGTTGCGAAGAACTTCAACACTGTAGGAACCATCGTCATCATAGGCATGACTGTTTGAGACACGAATCCCATCGTCATCAGATTCGTAAACAGCGTTGTCGGAAATTTCAACTCGCCCAGAGTCTTCAACTTCAATCCCCGTTCCTGCCGTCCAATCAACATAGTTGTTGGAAACGATGACACTTGAGTCTCCAGAAACGTAGAAGAAAGTGGAGTACGCAAACATATCTTCACTCTCGCTCGGTTCAGGAAGAAGCTCCCCGCCCAAAACATGAATCCCGTCTGGTCCCCATTCGTCAACCGCGCCATCTCCAAAGCCAGAATTGGCAATCCGGTTACCATCAATCAAGGTATCGCCGCTGTAGAGAACTTGAACTCCATCATCCGCCGTATCGCCGATGAAGTCTCCTGTTTGAGAGTCAACATTGACAAAGTTACCCAGAACATCGACTGCAGTCGGCCCTTCAGGGCTCCCGGGCAGCTCGAGGAAGAGGGAAACTTTCCCTTGTTCATAGACAGGTTCACCACCCCAAACATTCCGGACATGAATCGCATCGGACCCATAACCATCATCATCGGAACTAACCTCCGGCTCTTTGCTTTCTTCGCTAGAGGAAGAAAGCGACCCCAGAACACCCGCGTTGCTGACGTTATTATAAGCAATCAAGGTCCGACCGGAATCGAAAACTTCGATTCCATCATCGCCAGTCGTATCGACAACGTTCCCAATAATATTGACGCTGTAAGCCCATTCCCCATCAACCGGAGCAACTGTCTTGACAGAAAATTCCTCTTCGACAGGTTCTTCCTCTTCAGCTTCGGGATAATAGAAATCAAAGGCCGATACGCCGTGAACAACGATCCCGTCACTGCCAGCAAAGGACACTGTGTTCCCTTCAATGGTGGTCCGGCCAGAATCAGCAACTTCGATCCCATCGTCACCCGCATAAGAGATTACGTTCCCTTCGATATAGATCGGAGAAACACCAAACGCATCATCGCCAAAGACGCTGGCGACGTGGATACCATCTGCGGCAACTTCACTAATCGCATTATCGGCAATATGGCTGTTGTTGCTGTCCACGTGGTAAATCCCGTGTCCCGTTTTGGAGTCATCTTCCGAATAAGATACGCCCTGAATTGTGTTCAAAAGAACTTCGAGATCATCGCTTTGGCGAGCATAAACCCCCCACATCCCGAGGGTGCTCAGATCGTTTCCTTCAACCAGTGCCGATGCCGTTTCAATCAGGGAAACCCCTGCTCGTGCCACATTTTCTACTTTGTTGAACAAGATACTGATTCCGTTACTTTCTCCATCAGCCTTGATCCCATCCCAGCCATTATTAAAGACTAAGTTGTGCGCAACAACGCTGTCAGGGGAACCCGTAAGATCAATACCACTCGAAGCCGTGTCATGGACAATATTGTTCTGGACTCTCAAATTCGGGCTAAAAATACCGCGAATTCCATCGTATCCGCCCGTTACGGTCAAACCATCAATGACAACATTGTTCGCAATAACTGTAATGGTATCGAGCGCATTATCAGCCGCTTCAACAACGGTTTCTCCTGTTCCATCGCGGGAAGGGTCATCTCCGAAAACACCGACTTTTGCACCATTCAGAACCAGATTATCAGTCCCGATATACAGGTTTTCAACCCATGTTCCTTCAGCAACATCCACCGTGTTAGTGCCCGTCCCCGAATTGGAGATCGCATCAATAGCGTTTTGAATGGTGTTCAAATCTGGGTTTACTTGTTGAATATAGATCGTCCCCGTTCCGGTGGTCAGAAGGCTGCTTCCAATCCCCTCAAACCCGTTTCCGGTTTCAACACGAATATTCCCACCTTCGGCATCGGCAAAACCATTCGTAACCCGCACGCGACGCTGCGCTTGCAAGGTAATATCCCCACCGCCCGTCATGATTTTTCCATCGCCTTGAATGCGGACACTGCGGCCTTTAACGTCTACGTCACCGCCGGTCCCACCATCGGATTTCAAAGTCCCGCCCACTCTGACGCGGGTGGCATCTCCACCGCTCAGAACAATTTTACCGCCCTGAACAGACACGGACGAAACATCAACAATGCCTCTCATGTTGATAACATTGTCCAAAGCAGCCACCGCCGTTGCTGTGGTGACAAGGACATTCCCGCCCTCGGCAAGAATTTTCCCGCTACTGGTATTTCTGATGATGGCCTTGGTCAATTTTTCATCGGCGGCCAATTCGAATAAGCCATCTCCAGACAAATCAATGGTTGCTTTTTTCCCCGAAGCCAAAATCACTTGCCCGAGTTTAGCGTTAATCACACCGCTGTTTTGAACATAAGGCGCGACCAAAGCGGCCAAACCTCCTTCGGCAACGGTCATGGTCCCACGGTTGATAACAGCACCATCCAGATCATCCCCAGAGAGGATAAGTTTGCCACTAGCCATTGCCTCGGTTTCGTCCAAAGAACCGGAAGATGCAACAAGTCCAGCGACATCCACCTGAGAATCTGGACCAAAAATCACGCCGTTGCGATCCAAAAGAATGACCCGACCATTGGAATTCAAAGCACCAAGAATTTCAGACGGATCGGTCCCTGCCCCTGTGGCAACGTTAATGTTTAAGGATCCAGCCCCGGGCTGCGCCACGTTCCATGTCGCATCATGACCCAAATTCATGGTGTCCCAGTGAATGACCGCACGATCCGTACTCTGAGTTACATTCAAGGTTCCGGCAACAGGCACGTCAATCGTGGCAGCTCCCGCAGCAACAACCCCACCCGTTGGAGTCTCGTTAAGTCCGACAGCGTAAGCCGGAGAGGCCACAGCAAGAACAACAGCCCCCGCAGCAACAGATAGTGCCGTTCCGTTTAGAAGTCTGGAAAATCCACGAATAGCCCGGGCGTTGGTCAACATAGTATTGCTCCTTTGGTTTTTGCAAACAACCCGCACAAAACCTTCATTTTGAAG
>JAGOQV010000093.1 GCA_018063145.1 Alphaproteobacteria bacterium | reverse complement strand
ACCTTCCTCCGCCAGTACTTTCGCAGCTTCCAAAGCCTTCCCGACCATAACCGAAAAAGAAACGATGGTAACATCTCTCCCTTCGCGTTCAATTTTTGCACGACCAATAGGAATGACAAATTCATCATCCACTGGCGTTTCAAAAATCTGGCCATACATCAATTCATGTTCCAGAACCACAACGGGGTTAGGATCACGGATAGCCGCCTTCATAAGTCCTTTGGCATCGGCTCCCGACCAAGGGGCAACAACTTTGAGCCCGGGGACATGAGCAAACCATGAGGCAAAACACTGTGAGTGTTGAGCGCCAACTTTACCCGGGGCACCGTTCTGACCTCGGAAAACAATCGGACACCCCAGCTTGCCGCCGGCCATGTAAAGAGTCTTGGCTGCCGAGTTGATAATATGGTCCATGGCCTGCATGGCAAAATCCATGCTCATAAACTCAATAATCGGGCGGAGGCCGGACATAGCCGCCCCAACCCCAAGCCCAGCAAAAGCGTGCTCGGTAATCGGAGAGTCAATAATCCGTTTTGGACCGAATTCATCCAGCATTCCTTGGGAAACCTTGTACGCCCCGTTATACTCGGCCACTTCCTCGCCTAGCAGAAAGACGTTTTTGTCTTTGCGCATTTCTTCACTCATCGCCATGCGCAAAGCTTCGCGCACTTGCATAGCAGCGGTATTGGCCATGAACTTTGCTTCATCAAACGGAGGAGGCTCGATAACAATTCCCTGCGCGTAAAGCACATCACGATTGGAAATATCTTTCCCCGTGGGTTGAGAAACCATATTCGTTGCCGTAACGGATATGGCAACAGGGGCATTATTCGGAACACAAGGAATATTCGCTACACTGCAAGAACTCTGATTGGCTTCGCTTTCCCCTTCTTCTAGTAATGTTGCAATCGGGGTATTAACAGCGACACCCTGAGCTCCCTCGGCAACCAAGATTTTTGACAGAATTCCCTCATCCACAGCCTCAACTTCCATCGTGGCTTTGTCAGTTTCGATTTCAGCAATGGCTTCTCCGGCTTTGACTTTATCGCCTTCTTTTTTAAGCCAGCGAGCCAAATTGCCTTCGGTCATCGTGGGCGAGAGAGCCGGCATTAGAACTTGTACAGACATTTTCTTTTTTCCCTTTGAATTTCTTAGCTCTCAATAACCACATCGGTCCACAATTCCGCCTCACTCGGCAAAGGCGAATCTTGTGAAAACTGAGCAGCTCCAGCAACGATATCTTTCACCTCTTTATCAATTGGCTTCAAATCATCTTCGCTGATACCGTATTCATCGCTCATGACTTTTTTGATTCCCTCAATAGGATCGCGTTCCGTTTTGAACTGCTCGACTTCTTCCTTGGCACGATATTTCTGAGGGTCGGACATGGAGTGCCCGCGATAACGATAAGTGACCATCTCTAAAATATAAGGACCATTGCCCGCACGAATATCCTCAAGGGCGCGGCTGGCCGCTTCACGAACGGCAAAAATATCCATGCCGTTCACCTTTTTTCCCTTGATGTCAAAGCCTTCGCCGCGACGGTAGAACTCGCCTGCTGCGTGACGTTTTGTACTCGTCCCCATGCTGTACTGGTTGTTTTCAACAATAAAAAGAACCGGAAGTTTCCAAAGGGAAGCCATGTTGTAGCTTTCCGCCACTTGTCCCTGATCGGCGGCGCCATCGCCCATATAGGCAATCGCCACGCCCCCATCTTCTTTGTACTTATGGGCAAAGCCAAGTCCTGTCCCAATTGAAATTTGGGCACCAACGATTCCATGCCCACCATAGAAATTATTTTCGACTGAGAACATATGCATGGACCCGCCCTTGCCGCGAGAACATCCTCCTTCACGCCCCGTCAACTCGGCCATTACTTCATCAGCACTGATACCACTGACCAACATATGTCCATGATTGCGGTAAGCGGTAATGACGGTATCCTGAGGTTTCTGCACCGACTGAACACCCGTGACCACAGCCTCTTGACCAATATAAAGATGGCAAAACCCACCAATCAACCCCATACCGTAAAGCTGGCCGGCCTTTTCTTCAAAACGGCGGATGAGAAGCATATCACGGTACAGTTTTTTCATCTCTGCCGGAGAAGGCAGTTGTGAACTTTTGGAGGAAGACGCCGGAACGGCTTTAAGGCTATTTGTCTTCATATCGCCCTTCTTTGACTTGGATGACACAGATACACTCCTGATGCTCTAGTAAACCTTATCTGCTACACGATTTAAGGGAGTCTGACTATAGAAAAACGACCGCTTTTTGCGGCGCAGCACATTGTTTTTGCAAGGATTTTTTGAAGGAAGCGAGTGCATCAAGTTTCTATTTGGTATGAGGAACAATGTCCTTTTCGCCAACCCTACGAAACCCAAGAACAATGCGGGCTCGTTCTTCCAGAAGATCCTTATTGATCGAAGAGGGACGCAACATGGAAACTCTGGTTTCCAATGCCTTGCGCTCATCCGACAATCGCAGTGTCTCCTGCTCTAGCTGAGAAACACTTTTTTGCAGGCTGATATAGCGAATGTAACTCCGCTCTCCCTGCAAAAGGTGATAGGAAAAATAGAGAAACAGGCCCATCCCGAGCAAAGTCAGGAAATTCTTGCGTATTAAAGAATGTTGTTCAAGCAGGCGTTTCATTCAAACAGTGAATCATGCACGACTCCACCGCGTCAAGATAATTCGCGGAAGACTCATTTCGTTAGGAAAAATAAGAACAGGACTCTGCCCTTGCCCAGAGTTTCGGCTGATTCAGACTCTTTGTAAAAGGCTTTTTTAAGTATTCACAAAAAAACCCCTCGCTATGAGGGGCTTTTCGGTAATCATTAAGTCAAATCTAAGCAGCGTTTTTACGAGACATCTTGGTTGGCATAGAACGTAAAATAGAGCTTCCAGCATATTTCGCCGTAGGACCCAATTTTTCTTCAATCCGCATCAATTGATTATATTTGGCAATCCGGTCTGAACGGGAAAGAGACCCCGTTTTAATTTGACCCGCGTTGGTTGCCACAGCCAAATCAGCAATAATCGAATCCTCGGTTTCGCCAGAACGGTGAGAGAGAATAACCCCCATTCCCGCTTTCTGAGCCATTTGCACGGCTTCGAGTGTTTCAGTCAACGTTCCGATTTGGTTTACTTTTACCAGAATAGCGTTAGCAGACTTTTCAGAAATCCCACGTGCCAAGCGTTTCGGGTTGGTGACAAACAAATCATCCCCCACCAATTGAATCTTGTCGCCACAAGCGCGGGTTAGGTTGGCCCAACCGTCCCAATCATCTTCCGCCAACCCATCTTCGATAGACACAATCGGGTATTTCGCCATCAAGTCTTGGTAATAAGCAATCATCTGGTCTGTAGAGAGAACTTTCCCCTCGCCCTCCAGATGATATTTTCCGCCTTTGTAAAACTCGGTGGAGGCGACATCAAGGGCAATCATAATATCTTCGCCTGGGACATAGCCTGCTTTTTCAATTGAGCTCATAATAAAATCAAGGGCTTCATAAGATGACTTCACCGCAGGGGCAAAGCCTCCCTCATCGCCAACATTGGTATTCATACCAGCTGCCGAGAGGTTTTTCTTAAGGGCATGGAATACTTCAGCTCCGTAGCGAATAGCTTCAGCTTCTGTAGGAGCTGAAACTGGAACGATCATGAACTCTTGGAAATCAACTGGATTGTCAGCGTGTTTGCCTCCATTGATAATGTTCATCAAGGGAACTGGCAGAACATGAGAATGAATCCCGCCAACATAGCGATACAAAGGTTGGTCAAGCTCTTCGGCCATCGCCCGCGCTGTGGCAAGAGAAACCCCCAAAATTGCATTCGCGCCAAGACGACCTTTGTTTTCGGTTCCATCCAAATCAATCATGATCTGATCGATAAAGGATTGTTCTTCAGCATCAAGGCCCGTCAAGGCATCGGCAATTTCGGTGTTCACATTATTGACAGCCGTTTCAACACTCTTGCCGCCATAATATTCCTTCCGCTCATCGCGAAGCTCAACAGCCTCATGCGCTCCGGTGGAAGCACCAGAGGGAACAGCGGCCCGCCCCATCGCTCCACTTTCTAGAACGACATCAACTTCGACGGTTGGATTGCCTCGGCTATCCAGAATTTGGCGGGCGAAAATATCGATAATGGCAGTCATTTTATACTCTCCTTGGGTGAATTTGTTACGCTTTTACAACTTTATCGAGGGCTTTCATAGTCGTAAGTATTCCTTCAAGCTCATGCAACTTGACCATATTGGGACCATCGGACGGTGCGCGGTCAGGGTCTTGGTGAACCTCCATGAACACGCCTGCAACCCCCACAGCAACAGCAGCACGCGCCAAAACGGGAACCATCGTTCGGTCCCCGCCAGAACTAGCCCCCTGCCCGCCAGGTTGTTGAACCGAATGAGTTGCATCAAAAATAACCGGATAACCCGTTTGAGCCATAATCGGCAAGGAACGCATATCAGACACCAAGGTATTGTATCCGAAACTGACTCCCCTTTCACAAAGGAGAATATTTTCATTTCCCGTAGAGGCAATTTTAGCCGCTACATTTTTCATGTCCCACGGCGCGAGAAACTGCCCCTTTTTGACGTTGATAACTTTTCCGGTTTGTCCTGCAGCCAATAGTAAGTCAGTCTGGCGGCACAAAAAGGCAGGGATTTGAAGAATGTCCACAGCATCAGCCACCACAGCACACTGCTCCGCTGTGTGAACATCCGTAACCACCGGAACGGCAAAGTCACGGCGTAAGTCTTTGAAAATTTGTAGAGCCTCGTCAAAAGACACACCCGAACGCACACCGCTTACGCTGGTCCGGTTGGCCTTGTCAAAAGAGGATTTGTAAACAAAAGGAATTCCTAGCCGATGAGTTATTTCTTTCAAGGCCCCACACATCTCATAGGCATGGTCTCGGCTTTCTAGGACACATGGCCCAGCCATCAAGAAAAAGGGGGAAGAATTGTTGACGTCAAACGTCCCGATATGCACTGTCTTCATGGCTGGTTTTTACCCCCCTCCTCCACAAAGAGCAACGTGATTTTTGTGAAATAAGCCTCTATCGGCGTAGAAAAGGAATAGGAGAGTTGGTATTGGCAACTGCTGGCGACCTTAGCGGAAACCATGACATATCTACATCAGGAAGAGATGCTCGCGCAAAATGAGCTGCAAGGAGGACAGCAACCACCGCCGTCAAGAAAGGAGAGCTTTCTCCGCCTGTTTCAAAATTTTCTGCCCCGCTGTTTTGATCTTCGCTCATCGTTTTTTTCTCCTACGCAGTCAATTACAATACACTAGACAACTTTCTTGATGTCTTTTGACACAATTTTATTATTATGTCTACTTATTTGCGGATTAACCTAAACCAAGCGGCTTTGCTCTA
>JAGOQV010000025.1 GCA_018063145.1 Alphaproteobacteria bacterium | reverse complement strand
CTTAACGAAACCGAGACGGAGGTTATTGAGGAGCTGGAGGAAATTCCTTCCCCTGCGTCTCGCCCTGTCGATACCGAGGTTCATCATGAATCTGGCGGCGGCTGGTTTTCTCGCCTTTCGGATGGGTTGTCGAAATCATCTGGTAAAATAGGACTTGGTCTTGGGGATATTTTCTTGAAAGGCAAGCCCGATGAGGCGAGTTTGGCGCAGCTTGAAGATTTGTTGATTGAAGCGGATCTGGGCCCCAAGACGGCGGCGGCCCTAGTCGATAAAATGCGCGAACGGAAATTCGATAAGGGAGATACTCTTGCCGAAGTCCAGCGGGCCTTGGTCGAGGAAATCACCAAAATTCTTTCAAAAACGGTCAGACCGCTGAATGTTGCCAAACCTGAAAAGGGGCCTCGGACTTATCTTGTCTGTGGAGTCAACGGAGTTGGAAAGACAACCACGATTGGGAAATTAGCCTATCAACTTCATTTCAAGCAGCACAAGAAAGTCATGATCGCGGCAGGGGATACGTTTCGGGCAGCGGCGATTGAACAATTGCAAATCTGGGCTGACCGAACCAAATGTCCCTTAATTGCGCGTGACATTGGAGCCGATGCCGCTTCGGTTGCTTTCGAATCCTATGAGGTGGCTTTGAAGGATGGAATGGATGTATTGATGATTGATACGGCTGGTCGTCTTCATAACAAAGCCAATCTTATGGCTGAACTGGAGAAGATCATTCGGGTATTGCAAAAATATGGGGAAGACATTCCTCATGAGGTTTTGCTGGTTCTGGATGCGACAACGGGTCAGAATGCCATTTCTCAGGTTGAAACTTTTAATCAGATTGTCAAGGTCACCGGACTTGTGGTGACCAAGCTGGACGGATCGGCCAAAGGCGGCGTGGTGGTTGCGTTGGCTGATAAATTTGGTCTTCCGATTTTTGCCGTGGGGGTTGGTGAAGATATCGAAGACTTGCAGCCGTTCAAGCCGGAATCTTTCGCTCAAGCCTTGGTTGGCCTTTCGGCGTAACCCCTTTTTTCCCTCGCTGGACGTGGCGGCGTTTTTGTTTTATTGTTTTAGGTGAAGGAATTTGCCTATGTCGAAACTGTCTCCCCCGCTTCATGCTCAAAGTTACACCAATGCTGATGATGCCTTTGAAGCAATCAAGAAAATTTACGAAGAGTCTCAGCGGACCTTGCTTGAAGGGTTCTCGAAGTTTTCAAAAAATCCTGAAATATTGCCCGGGCGGGTTTCGGCCCGTTATCCCTATATCAAGATCGTGGTTGAAAATGCCCGTCGGGTAGATAGCCGGTTTTCTTATGGGTTTGTTTCCCGCCCCGGGGTTTATTCAACAACACTCACGCGCCCCGATATTTTTGAACATTACTACCGCGAACAAATTTCTTTGTTGATTAAGAACCACAATATTCCGGTGGAAATAGGAGTGAGTGATACTCCTATTCCCATTCATTTTATGTTGGGGGAAGATTTCCATCTCGAAGGAGACTTGACTGCTGAACATATGCAGGCTTTACCGGATATTTTTGATTTGCCTGATTTGTCAATTATGGATGACGAGATTGCCAACGGCACTTATTATCCATCTGATAAAGACCCTCATCCACTTTCTTTGTTTACGGCCCCTCGGGTGGATGTGTCTTTGCTTCGCCTCCGCCACTATACGGCGACCAATTCGGCGCACTTTCAGAATTTTGTTATTTTCACCAATTACCAGTTCTACATTGATGAGTTTGTGAAAATTGCCCACATGATCATGTCAAAATCGGGCAATAGTGAGCTCAGTCAGGATCGTTCTCAGTATCATGCCTTTGTGGAGCCCGGGAACAAGGTAACTTACAACAAGAATATTGCGAGTTCCCCTGAAGATGAAGTTGGAGAGGCTCTGCGCCGGATGCCGCAAATGCCAGCCTATCACCTCAAGCGGCCAGACGGGTCGGGCATTACCATGGTCAATATCGGCATTGGCCCTTCGAATGCCAAGACCATTACCGATCATATTGCTGTTTTGCGTCCGCACGCATGGTTGATGTTGGGACATTGCGCAGGGCTGCGTAATTCGCAAAGTCTGGGGGATTATGTTCTTGCCCACGGATATTTGCGCGAAGACAATGTATTGTTCCGTGATCTGCACCCGAGTATTCCCATTCCGGCCCTTTCTGAAATTCAACTGGCATTGGAGCAGGCCGTTAGTCATGTAACTGGATTGCAAGGTTATGATCTCAAAAAAGTTATGCGTACTGGAACAGTTGCAACAGTGGATGATCGCAATTGGGAGCTTCGCCCCAATATCCGCAAGAATGCGCGGCTCAGTCAAAGTCGGGCCATCGCCCTTGATATGGAATCGGGAACGATTGCAGCCAATGGGTTCCGGTTTCGTGTTCCCTATGGAACTTTGCTTTGCGTATCCGACAAACCTTTGCACGGCGTTTTGAAGCTTCCCGGGATGGCTGAAAACTTTTATCGTCAGCGGGTTGAACAGCATTTACAAGTTGGCCTTTTGGCAATGGCTCTTTTGCGTGAGATTGGTTCGGACAAACTGCATAGCCGAAAACTTCGTAGTTTTAATGAAGTCGCGTTTCAGTGAGACGCACTAAAAAAACGAAAGGCCCGCATGACGGGCCTTTTTTTTGTGGAAAGTTTCCGCACCTAGACGGAAATATCAACCAGCGATCCGCGCCCTTGAGTCTTTCCCGAACTGAAGTCGCGGACATTTCCTTGACTGTCGCGACCGCTTGCAATCAGCTCGGAAGAGTTGTTCTGGTTTTGCAGGGATGTCTCTGCCTTTTGAGAGCGGGCAAGGCTGGAATTCGTGCTCTTGAGGAGATCAAGACGTTCCTTAACAGCTTCATCACGGCGGAAAGACGAGTTATTGGGGTCAACGCGAGACTGAGATGTTCCAACGCTTTGGGACTGCCCAACAACTGGTGATAGCACTGCCATGATATGTATTTCCCCTGATTTGTTACCCTAAACTATAGGATAGGATAAAAACATTAACAACGAGTTTCTTGAGTTGGGTCATTATTCCTCAATTTATAAGAAATATAATTGGATTGTATTTTACCTATTTACCTTTTTGTAACGAATTCATGAAAGAATTTAATGGAAGGCCTTGTAATAGGCTGTTTCTCGCGGATTCATCCTGCGAGAATTAAAAAGGGTCAGTAGGGTTTATGGATCTGGGTATTGTTGCAGAAGAGTCTGTTTCAGGGTGTCCACCTGTTCCGGTGGCGAATCCGCTTTTGCTTAATTTATGTGACTCTGGAACTCTTTATAGATTGGCGGAGGACCGCACGCCTGAAGCAAGGCTTGAGCTTTGCAATACAGTGGCGGGTCTTTTGGCAGCGAGTAGCCGGCCACGGGAAAAAGAACTGGTCGCCGATATTCTGATTTCATTAATTCGTCAGTCTGAACAAGACTTAAAAAAAGCGTTGGCCGAGCGGATGTCCATTATGGAGGACGTTCCTCTGCGCATTGCGCTTCACTTAGTCAATGAAGAAATTGATGTTGCGGCTCCAATTCTGCGGCGCAGTCGGGCTTTGAACGATCTTGATCTTCTTTATATTATTCAATCCCGTTCGTCTGACTATTGGCGAGAAATTGCTGCGCGCAAGGATCTGAGGGAAGATGTCGTGGATGCTTTGGCCGAGACACGCGATATTCCAACTGCCAAAGTTTTGGTTTCAAATGATAACGTGAAACTGACTCGCCGCGCGGCAAATGTGATCGGGGAGTTGGCTTTAGGGGATGATGATCTGGCGCGGCCTTTCTTAGCTCGCGGAGATGTTCCACTCGAGTTGGCGCGCAAGCTTTACAGCTACGTTGCCGAGGATATTAAAAAAGTCATTCGGGAGAATCCTGCTTTTCTTTCTGCGGAGGTTCTCGAAACCGTTGAGGATGTTATCAGCGAGTTTACGGGCGAGGCGGAAAGTTTTTTCAAGCCCAGTTCTGCGATGTTACGCGCCGCAGATATGTTTTTTGAGCGCGGCCAGTTGAACGCCCTCTTGATGGTGCGGACTTTGAAACGTGGGCAGATTGCCTCGTTTATTGCCCAGTTTTCGCGCTTTTGCAACCTGCCGGTTCCTGTTGTGATCGCTGTTCTCCAACAAAAAAATGGCCAAGGTTTGGCGATTGCGTGTCGGGCTTATCAAATTGGCCGCGACGATTTCACAGCGATGTTTATGCTGACCCGCCGTGTGGCAAATATCGGTGGCTTGGTTGATCCGAGCGACATTAATCGTGCAATTGCCTATTATGACCGGATCAGCTTTGCTCTTGCCAGACGGCTGTTGAGCCGTCCGGCCTATATGGTTGATATGTAGAAAGTGTCGTTACGCGGCTTTCTTGCTGTGCAAGAGAGCTGCAACACCTGGCAGAGTTTTTCCCTCCATCCATTCCAAGAAGGCCCCTCCTGCAGTTGAGATATAGCTGAGTTGATCGGCGATCCCTGCGTGTTCAAGGGCAGAGACGGTATCTCCCCCTCCGGCAACGCTGACTAGTTTTCCCTGTTGTGTCAGGTCGCCGACGATTTTGGCAACAGCGTTTGTTCCCTCATCGAAAGGTGCTATTTCGAACACACCTAGTGGGCCATTCCACAAAACGGTTTTGCATGAAGCCAGTTTTTCCGCGAGCAATTTAACTGTGGCGGGACCAATATCTACTGCGCTTTTTTCAAGAGGCAAAATTGCAATGGGAGATACTTGAGAGGGAGCGTTCTCCGCAAGGGTTTCGACTGTCACCAAGTCAACAGGCAAAATAATTTCGCAGTTATTTTCGGCAGCAATGTTTGATATTTTTTGAGCTTCTGCGGCCATATCTTTTTCACAAAGCGATTTGCCAATTTCAACACCATTCGCGTAAAGGAAGGTATTGGCCATGCCCCCGCCGAGGACTAGAAAATCAACTTTTCGAACAAGGTTTTCAAGGACGCTGAGTTTGGTTGAGATCTTTGCGCCGCCGACAATGGCCATGACCGGACGGGTCGGAGATTCGAGGGCTTTGCTCAGAGCGTTCAGTTCGTCTTCCATCAAAAACCCAGCGGCAGAAGGCAGGTAATGAGCCACGCCCTCGGTTGAGGCATGGGCGCGGTGGGCAGCAGAAAACGCATCGTTGACGAAAATATCTCCTAGCTTGGCGAGTTCTTTCGTGAACGAGATTTCATTTTTTTCTTCCTCTTCGTGAAAGCGAACATTCTCAAGCAGAAGAACTTGTCCAGATTGTAAAGAAGCCCGCGCCGAAGACGCTGCTTCGCCAATACAATCATCTGCAAAAGAAACAGAAACGCCCCAGCTTTTTTCCAAAGCGGGCAGCATGAATTTCAGCGAGTATTCGGGAGTGACTCCTTTGGGGCGGCCAAAGTGCGAGAGGATGATAGTCTTTGCCCCGTTTTTGGCAAGATAATCAATCGTTGGTTTCAAACGGTCAATGCGTGTGGTGTCAGAAATTTTGCCATCCTTGGCCGGAACATTCAGGTCTGCGCGAAGCAGAACATATTTGTTGGAAACATCGGTATGTTTCAAGGATTGAAATTGCATGGTTTTAGTCTCCTATCGGTGGTTAGCGAAGCGGTTTGGCATTATCGGTTGCTTCAATTAAACGAGTTCTAAGCGTGGGATCAAGAAAAGAATGTCCAGCATCCGGAACAATCACATAATCGGCCTCTGGCCATGCGGTATGGAGGCGATGGGCACTCATCATTGGGCAAATCATGTCATAGCGGCCATGAATGATGGACCCAGGAATTTCCTTTATTTTATCGATTTGTTTCAAAAGACTTTGTTCGGGAGGAATAACTTGCGAGTGAAAGTAATGGGCTTCTATCTTGGCCATGGCTAAGGCGAAATAACGTTGATCGTCCGAACAAATAGTTTCTTGCGTGGGAAAAAACGAAGAACAAGTGCTTTCATAGGCGTTCCATTGTAAGGCGGCCTCAAAAGCTTCGCGGTCATTGTCGCTGGTTAATCGGTCATAGTAATTGGCCAGCAATTGGTCGGGATTGTTTGAAGAAAAACTTTCCCATGCCTCAGGAAAGATGGATTTTATCCCCATCATAAACCAGTCTATTTCGGGTTGCTCCATCAGAAATATGCTACGCAAAATTAAACTGATGCAGTTTTCTGGATGTTTTATCGCGTAGGCAAGAGACAGCGTGCTTCCCCAAGATCCGCCGAATAAATGCCAGCGGTCGATTTTCAAGTGGTTGCGGAGCTTTTCAATGTCTTCAACCAGATGGCCCAGCGTATTGTTCTGAAGGCAACCAAGAGGGTAGGACCGTCCCGCGCCGCGTTGATCGAACAAAATAATTCTGTAATGGTTTGGATCAAAAAAGCGGCGGTGAATAGTTGAAACGCCTGCGCCCGGCCCTCCGTGAATCCCCAGAACCGGAATACCTGAAGGATTTCCGCTTTGTTCCCAATAGAGTGTATGTATCTCGTCAACAGCAAGAAACCCTTGGGAGTAGGGGGTTAGCGGCGCGTACAAATCACGCATCGGTCTCGGGTGCAAGGCCGAAGCATAACTAAGCGAGCGGGGCCCCAAAGATGGCCTAAGGCTTCGTATGGGCTGGTTCATCTTTGACTGCGGCGGACGGGGTTGGCGGAGATTGAGGTGGTTCAGGATCTTTTACTTGCGGTTTCTGAGGCCGCCGGATCGTTTTCATCCCAATGGACGAGCCTATGTTCGGAGACGTGATTTCTGAAGGTGCCGGATTCTCTTCGGGCAAAGCAGAATCGGGAGGAGGCGCATCATCCAGAAGTTCGATTTGCTCTGCATGGTCAATCTCGATATAGGGACCATTGTAATGACGGACCCATCCGCGCACGCGCAAATGACGCCCCGTCAGTTGCAGAGGGTCTATATTTTTTCTGGCCAGCAGCTTGCGCGAGGAAGATGGAATGCCAATGGTAAAATCGGTTTGCCAATCTTCGCCAAAATTCACAAAAATAGTGTTGGTTTTAATCGCTGTTTTTTTCACAGTTCCTTCCACAAGTTGGAAGCTGTTCAGGGAATCTTCTGTATCATCGTCTGCGCGAATGCGGTAGGGAGTTTGCCCCCACAGGCCGATTTTTTTGCTGCGGGCGGTTTGTTCTGTGGCGAGCATGGCGGCAGCCATTTCAGGATTACTGGCCGTGGTTCGCACCCTCACCAATCCTTCGGAGAGAAGCTGTCCTTGAATCCAAATCTGGTCTTGTACCTTGATGGCTTGGACAAGGTGATGGCCAAGGCGGTTAAGCCGTCCGATGGTTTCTTTTTTGGTTTGAAAGAGTTTCACATCCTTGCCAACCAGAAGGTCTGAAAGTCTTTTTTGAGCAGCAAGGGCAAGGGTTGGGTCTCCTTCCAGAAGGCCCGGGCTATCAAGGCCGGAAAGTTGGTAAATCTTTCCAGATTTTCCAACAAAGGTCAGGGGGTCAATAACGACTGTGACCGTTTCTGGAACCGGATCTTTTTCAAGCTGTGCCAAGTCATCTGCCGAAGCTTTTATTTCTGGGGCAGGGGTCTGTTTTCCCTGTACCTCTTCGGCCCGAATTTGTGCTATGACGGGAAACATCAGCAAAGTGGTTGCAATCAATAATTTTAGCATGGGAGCAGATTTATGCATTATGCGGCGTTTGGCAAGACTGTCCTGAGGGTATGGGCTGTTTCGTCCCTGTTTTTTGTGGCGGCGTGTACCGTGAATCCAGCAACGGGGGACAAGCAATTTACCGCTCTTATGTCCCCTCAACAGGAAAAGGCTATAGGGGCCGAGCAGCACGCCAAGATTATTGAGCAATATGGCGGGGTTTACCAAGACCCCGCGCTCCAAAATTATGTTAATGAAATTGGTCAGAAATTGGCCAAAAATACCGAGCGTCCCGATGTGAGCTATAAATTCACCTTGCTTGACTCTCCGGTCATCAATGCGTTTGCTTTGCCCGGGGGGTATATTTATGTGACGCGGGGGTTGCTGGCTGTGGCCAATGATGAGGCAGAGCTGGCGGCGGTTCTAGGTCATGAAATCGGTCATGTGACCGGACGCCATCAGGCCGAGCGGTATTCTCAAGGATTGTTGACAGCCTTAGGTGCGACAGTCGTTTCCGCAGCAGTTGGAGACCCGAATGTTACAGAGGCCCTTAGCCTCGGGAATAACTTGTATATGAGTTCCTATTCGCGGGATCAGGAATCTCAGGCCGATCAATTGGGAGTTCGCTATATCTCACGAGCAGGCTACGACCCTTTCGCGGTGAGTGATTTTCTCAAATCTATGGAAGGATATCTGAGTACAGAAGCTCGTGTTGAGGGAAAGGAAGACAAAGAGTTCAGCTATTTCTCCTCGCACCCCGATACAGCCGAGCGCGTTGGCAGAGCCTCTAGTGAGGCAACTCGCTATTCTCCCTCTTCAAGCCGTGGTGCTGAAAGCTATTTGTCTGCGCTACGCGGGATGACCTATGGCGATGGGGAAGATCAAGGGTTTGTCTCAGGAAGAAAATTTGTTCATCCTAAGCTGGGCTTTGCTTTTTCAGTGCCTGAAGGGTACGAGATTATCAACCAGCCCGATCAAGTTGTGGCTTCTGGGCAAAGTGGCGAGCTTATTGTTTTGGACATGGCCTCGAAAACAGCAGGGCTTGATCCGGTGGCTTATATCTCGCGGCAATGGCTTGAAGGCGGAAAAGGGGCTCCCCCTGAACCCCTGACGATTAACGGCATGGAAGCGGCAACCACATCTTTTCCCGCTTCTTTGAATGGCGAGGAGGTTACAATTCGTCTGGTGGCTATCAACTGGGGACCTAAGTCTGTCTTCCGCTTTCAGTTTGCCATTCCTCAAGGGGTAAGTGGCGGAGTTGTTGAGGATATGAAACGCACAACCTATAGCTTCCGGCGGTTGAGCGGCGAAGAGAGAAATCAGGTCAAGGCGCGTAGAATTGATCTCGTCACTGCCAAGGCGGGGGATCGTGTCGAAGATTTGGCGGCGAGAATGTCGGTTGATAAGGCTCCGCTTTTGATGTTCCGCGCTTTGAATGGGCTTGGTCCTCGGGACTCTCTTCAGGTGGGCCGGAAGTACAAAATTATTTCTGGGTGATAAAAATTGAGCCGGACTGTCGGGGGGACAATCCGGCTCTTGCTCACGAAAGCATCCAGAGGGGAAACTGGATTCTACTCGCTTCCAGAAAGGCATAAGACTTAGGTAGTTTTTAAGCGCGTCCGGTCAAGACCTCGCGGGCATTGGGAGCGTGGGACATCAGATGGTCTTTCAGTTTTTCCATGGCGCGAGATTCGAGTTGGCGCACGCGCTCCTTGCTCACGCCCAACTTTTTCCCCAGATCTTCGAGGGTCACAGTTTCGTGGCGCAAATGACGCTCTTTAATAATCCGTTGTTCCCGCTCGCTCAGTTTTTTCAGTGCAGACTCCAGCCATTGGGAACGAGTCTGCGAATCTTTTATCCCTATGACCACTTCTTCGGGGTTGGGGCGATCATCTGCAAGCAGCGATTGATAGTCGTCCTCTCCATCCAAACCGATTGTGGCGTTCAAGGATTGATCCGCCCCTGCCATGCGGCCTTCCATGTCTTGGACTTCTTGAGAGCTAACTCCGAGAAGTTTTGATATTTTCTCGCGGCCTTCGGTGGTCAAGCCATGCTCCGTTGAGGCCCCCTCAATCCGAGAACGCAAGCGGCGAAGATTGAAGAACAAAGATTTCTGGGCCGAGGTCGTTCCGGTTCGGACGATGGACCAGTTGCGCAGAACGTAGTCTTGAATCGAAGCCCTGACCCACCATGCAGCATAGGTTGAAAAACGGAACCCTCTCTCTGGCTCGAACTTCGAGGCAGCTTGCATGAGCCCCAGATTTCCCTCTTGAATCAGGTCGCCCATCGGCAGGCCGTAATTGCGGAACTTCGCCGCCGCTGCCACAACAAGGCGCGTGTAGGAGCGGATCATTTCATGCAGAGCCTTCTCGTCATGGTTCTCTCTCCACCTGAGGGCAAGCTCCATCTCATGCTCTTTCTCAAGGAGAGGTTCCTGCATGGATGTGCGGATATAAGCAAGATTTGATTTCCTCGTTGCGGGGTCGTCCATATATGCCATAATTCTTACTTCCTTTTATCTAAATAAGACTATATTAGTTCTATATCAAAAACTGAAAAAATCTGAAACCTTTTTTCTCGTCACTTTTTGTTTTCGAACATCTGTGTTATCAACGGTTGGTATGATGAAATCCCCCTTGAAGAGGTAAGAAATTTTTTATTTTTTATTTTCGTTCTGATGTGGACCCAACATGGTATTTAACAGACAAACCATTTTGAAAATTGTGCTGGCCAAGCTCCTGCTTCTTGCTATTGTCGGGGCCTTGATGTGGATGTTTTGGCCAAAGCCATTGTAGGATGCGGTGACATTCCTCATCTTTTGGACTGCAAACGAGGGTTTTCTGCGCTTCCGTTTCTCAAATACGTCTATGTATTCTGCGATACGGTTCTCGAAAACCTCCCGTTTTCGTCACAAAATATTTTGAATGTCAACGCACCATAGATTACGGAAACAAATATGTTTTTACTGTTCAAAGCCCTAGTCTCAGGCGGGATCATTGCCGGAGCAAGTGAACTTGCCAAGAAATTTCCGCTGTGGGGTGCGGTTTTTGTTTCCATTCCCATGACGTCGCTCATGACTGCGATTTGGATGCATATTGAGAAGGAAGACAATTCCAAAATATCAAGCTTTCTGGAAAACGTTTTTTGGGCTCACATTCCGACCTTGTTGTTTTTTATCCTTTGTCCTGCTTTGCTGCGATCAGGCATGGGTTTTTGGTTGGCCTTGTCAATTTCCCTAGGGGCAACCTGTTTGTTGTTTATGGCCTATGTCTTTGTTATGAAATCATTCGGCATTCAAGTCGTTGATTAGGTTTGTGAATAGGTCTGGCGTATGGTTTCCCAAGTTTTATTAAGTGTGCAAAACGCTGTTATCAGTTTCGGCGGTAAACCTCTGTTTGAAAATCTGACCTTTCATATTTTGGAAGGGGACAAGACCTGTCTGGTTGGTAAAAACGGATCGGGCAAGAGTACTTTGATGAATGTTATCAGAGGGCTGCGAGATCTTGATGAAGGAAAACTTTGGCAGCTTGAAGGAATCACGATTGGCTATTTGCGCCAAGATGTCGTGGTCAAACCCGAGCAAACAGTCAAAGACTATATTCTCGAAGACCTGAAAAAAGAAAACCAAAGTGAAGCCTTTACCTATCGCATGGAGATGGTGGCTGAGCCTTTGCAGATTGGTTTGTCTGACCTGATGGAAAATTTATCGGGCGGACAAAAACGGCGAGCCGCCCTCGCCAGAGCTCTCGTTGAGGACCCCGATATTTTGTTGTTGGATGAGCCGACTAACCATCTTGATTTAGAGATTATTATCTGGCTGGAAAATTATTTGAAATCTTATCGCGGCGCGGTGTTGTGCGTGAGCCATGATCGGACCTTTTTGGCCAATATTTCGGATAAAGTTTTCTGGCTGGATCGTGGGCGGTTACTGGTGTGTCCGCGAGGGTATAAATTCTTTGACGAATGGTCCACTGGACTCATTGAACAGGAAGAACGAGAACTTCACAACCGTGAGAAAATGCTCGAAGTCGAAGTCGCTTGGGCTAGCCGTGGAGTTCGGGCGCGTCGAAAGCGCAATGTGCGTCGGCTCGCCTTGATGAAAGAGACCCGCGAAAAATTGCGGCAGGACAAATCAGCCTTCTTGCGCATGATGGCCAAGATCGAAATTGAAGGAACCGAAGTTGAGGTTTCTTCCAAAATTGTTGCCGAGTTTATCAAAGTCGATAAATCATTCGGTTCGAAAGTAATTTTGGATAAGTTTTCTTTGCGGATTATGCGTGGGGACCGTATCGGGGTTCTCGGAAAAAATGGATCGGGCAAATCAACCTTCCTCAAATTGTTGGTTGGCGAATTGCAACCGGATATGGGCAAGGTCAAAATCAACAAGGACCTTGAATTTTCCTATTTTGACCAAGCTCGAAAAGAGCTTGATCCTGAGGCCTCTTTGTGGAGTACCCTTTGTCCATCGGGCGGAGATCATATCGAGGTCATGGGGAAGTCTCGCCATGTCTGCGGCTATTTGAAAGACTTTCTGTTTGACCCAGAAATGGCGCGCCATTCGGTTAAAACCCTTTCAGGTGGGCAGAAGAACAGACTCTTATTGGCCAAAGTTTTGGCGGACCCTAAAAGTTTTCTGATTCTTGATGAGCCAACCAATGATCTGGATATGGACACGCTCGATATGCTGGAAGAGATCATCGCCAATTATCAAGGAACACTGATTCTGGTGAGCCATGATCGCGACTTCCTCGATCAGACGGTTTCTAAAATTCTAGCATTTGAAGGTGATGGCGTTATTGATGGCTGCATCGGCGGGTATAGTGATTATCTGGAGATGGTGGCTTCTCGGCGCACTCAGTCCTCTGAACCCAAGTCGGGGGTGACAAGTAAGAGCGGGACATCTACCCCTGTTGCTACGGGAGGAGAGGCTCCTTCCACCAAGAAGCTTTCTTATAAGCTTCAATACGAATTGGAAAATTTGCCCAAGGTCATTGCGGCTTTGGAAGCGGAGATTGAAGATATTTCTCGTAAATTAGAAGATGCCGATTTGTATGGACGTGACCCCACCTTGTTCCAGACCTATTCGGCGAGATTGCCCTTGGCAGAACATGAGCTTGAAGTTGCAGAAACCCGCTGGCTTGAGCTAGAAGATATGCGGTCCTCTCTTGCCTAGTTGCGCAATTCTACCGTCTTCAACAAGGACTCAAGGTAATGGGTTTTGATTCCGAACAAAGATTTGGCCTCCTCTATTTTTTTGAGAAGGGAAGTTTTGTCTTTAGGTGGTTTGGATGATTTGATTCCAACAATCATAATATTTTTTGCGGTGTGGGCCCCTGAAACAAACTCAAAAATTCTGGTCTTGTAGCCAGAGTATTCGAGAAGAAGTGCCCGCAAAGAGTCGGTCAGCATTTCAGCTTCGCGCTCAAGAAAAATTCCATGCTGCAAAAGAAAGTCAAACTGAGAAGGAAGACCATTCTTTTCCATGTCCTTACGGATTTGTTTATGACAGCAAGGGGCTACGACAATCAGATCCGCTCCGGCAGTTATTCCTTTATAGATGGCATCATCAGTCGCGGTATCACAAGCGTGCAGGGCAATTAAAATATTCGTGCCTTGACTATCGAAATCTTGAATCGTTCCTTGCGTGAAAGACAGATTTTCAAAACGGGAAGAGTGGGCCACAGAATTGCCAAGATCAACCATATCTTGCCGACCATCAACCCCGATGATCTCAGGCGTCATATTTAAGCTGGTTTTCAAATAGTCGGTTAGGGCAAACGTCAAATAACCTTTTCCTGCCCCCATATCCACGATCTTGTGAATATGGTCTTGCGGAATTTCCTTGAGCAAGGCAGAGAGAATTTCAATGTAATGGTTGATCTGTTTGTATTTGTCTTGCGATGATTGGATTACTTTTCCACTGTGGTCCGTAATGCCAAGCAAATGAAGATAGGTTTGGCCGTTTGGTTGAATGAGGCGTTGCTTCTTCCGGTCATGCTCTAAAGAAGGTTGTTCGGTCAAGCTCGGTGGAAGTTTTTTAATTTTCTGGTTTTGTAAAGCCAGATCAAAGCCCGTGGTCATCAAGGTAGCGATGTGGAACCCTGTTTGCAGAAGTTCGTCAACCAGATCCACGCCATCTGCAGGAAAATAGTTTTTGACGACATCACGCTTGCCGTAGCGGAATGTAAAGCTGAGTTTTTCTTCCCGTTTTATAATTGTTCGCTTCACAAAAACAGATTTGAGGTCAGGTTCTGGCCCCGTGTATTGATGCAACGCAAGTTTTATAAAATCGCCTTCTTTCAAGCTGTTCGAAAGAGATAGAATAAAGTCTTCAAGGACGGTGTTTGACATGATCTGAACCTACGCAGCGTTTTTGTTGCGTGGCGTTTCGGTCAACTGTCCGGTAATCAGGCTACGCACAGGCGGCAAGATGTTCCCAACCTTGAGCAAGGCACTCCGCAAAAACTTGGCGGGGCCATGAGTGTTGGTGTAAAGCCAGACGAGGGCATTGGTCCCCAGATAGATCGGATGTGTCGCACGACGGTGTTCGGTGTGATAGGCTTCAAGAACGGAGTTCGCGCCAATATCCAGTCCCAGATGGAGAGCGTTTTTGATTTCTTTGGCGAGGGTATCGGCTCCGCGCAGTCCAAAATTAAAACCGTGGGCGGTCACCGGATGCATTCCCACCGCCGCATCGCCCATCAAAGCAAACCGGTTCGCATAGAATTTATCAGCATAAACCGCGACCAGAGGGTAGGGGTGAAGTTTGCCAATTCTTCGCATCGTCCCAAGACGGTTTTCAAATCTCATTTCAATATCGGTGTTGAATTCTTCTTCGTCCATTCCCATCACTTCGGCCACTTTGTCAGTAGGCAGAGTAATAACAATCGAAGACTGTTTACGGTTCATGGGCAAAATAGCCAGAGTTTGATCGTAATGGAAACACTCGTAAGCGATCTGCTGATGAGGCAAGTCATGTTCCATGCGGCCCACAATCACCACGCGACCAAAGTCACGCATTTGCGCTGGGATTCCCATTTTTCTGCGGGTTTCAGAAAAGCGGCTATCTGCAGCGACAATGAGCGGAGCTGTCAAGGTTACTCCGTTTGATAATGTAACCGTTCCCCTTGCTTCATCTGTGGATGTTTCGGTCACGGAAATATCTGTCATCAGATCAATATTTTTCCACGGCTTGACTGACTGATAGGCTGCACGCCGAATGAGGAAATTGGGAACGAGATAACCAAGAGCTTCTTTGCCTGTATTCTCGCTGTCAAAACCAAGGAAGTAAGAAGATGTTCCGTTTAGAACACGCGCTTCACGAATGGGCGATATTTCCTTGGCAGGAATTTCAGACCATATACCCAACTCCTGCATAATTTTCAGGGAGAGGTGAGTCAGGGCAATGTCACGCCCATCTTCCGGAGGGCTCGCAAGAATTTTCTCAGATTGTTTTTCAATGACGCATATTTTCAGATCTGTATCTGCCAGAGCGCGGGCAAAGCTGAGACCAGCAGGTCCGCCCCCAATAATAATCACGTCATAAGAGAGGGAGGATTTCTTGGATGGCTTCGCGGTCATGGTGGTCCTTATTCGGGGATGGAAAATAGACGTTTCCCCGTTTTAGGACATATCCTTGTCAGAGGCCAGAGAAAGAGAAGAAACAAAGTATGTTTCCATATTGCCAAAGAGTCCTAGCGCGAGGGTTTGCGCGAAGACGGGCCGCCTTTTGAAGAGGGGCCGCTTTTGTCTCCCCTTCTGTCAGGGCTTGCGCCACGGGAGGAGGGAGGAGCTGATTTTTTGCTGTCACGATCCCATGTTTTTTTCGCGGGTTTGTCACCGGACCAAGACGGAGATTTCTTTCCCCCATGCGTTTTATCTGTTCCCGATTTTTCTGATTTCTTCCAGTCGGGTTTTCTGTCACCAGAGTTTCGATCGCCGCGCCTCGCAGAATCACGTCCACGGCCTCTTTCATTTTCAGCAAGAAGTTCCCGCGAGAGAGGCTTACCTTTATATCCGGCAACTTCCGCGCCGTCTTCTCCGCGCACCAGTTCAAAGATTGTGCTTCCGGTGAGAACATCCACTTCAAAAATACGAATAAGAACCGGAGCCCCAAGCCGGAACACGCGTCCCGTCCTTCGCCCAATGAGGGCGTGCTGGGATTCATCGTGGATGTAGTAATCTTGTGGCAGAGAGCGAATAGGGACCAAGCCATCGGCTCCCGTTTGGTCCAGTTTGATAAACAATCCAAAACGGGTGACTCCACTGATCCGTCCAGAAAATTCTGCTCCAATTTTGTCCGAAAGAAAGGCCGCTGTAAAACGGTCCACCGAGTTACGTTCAGCCAAGGCAGAATTCCGTTCCGTTGTGGAAATGTGACCGGAGATTTCTTCAAGACGAACGGCTTCTACATCTGACAACGCGCCTTCGCCGAGGTCATAGGCTTTAATCAGGCTGCGGTGGACCAGCAAATCAGCATAACGGCGAATGGGGGATGTAAAGTGAGCATAGCGCATCAGGGCAAGGCCGAAATGGCCGATGTTTTCTGGATGATAGACGGCCTGAGCTTGAGACCGCAGAATGATTTCATGGATCAGGAAACCAGTCTTTAATTCCTTGGCTTTTTCAAGAATATGGTTGAGTTGTCCAGAATTGGCAAGGCCCGTCTTGGGAAGAGTCAGGCCAAAGGCATCAAGGAAGGTACTGGCGGCCATCAACTTATCGCCTGTCGGGCGATCATGAACGCGGTACACGCAAGGAGCTTTTTTGGCCTCTAAAGCCTCGGCAGCAGCAACATTGGCAAGGACCATGAATTCTTCGATCAGGCGGTGAGAGTCGAGCCTTTCCCGAACAGCAACGCCTGTCATGCGTCCGGCATCATCCACCACAATTTTTCGTTCGGGAATATCAAGGTCCAGTGCGCCGCGCTCAACACGCGCTGCATCCAGAATTTTCCATGCGGCATAAAGAGGTTCAATCACGTTTTCCATGATCGGGCGGGTTGTTTCATCGGGATTGCCTTCCCGCGCTGCTTGCACCTGTTCATAGGTGAGGCGGGCCCGTGAGAGCATCAATCCGCGCACGAAAGAATGGCGCAGAAGTTTCCCCGTTTTATCAATCCACATATGAACGGCAAGCGTTGCACGCGGCCCATCAGGGCGAAGAGAGCAAAGATCATTCGAAAGTTTTTCCGGCAGCATCGGCAAAACGCGGTCGGGAAAATAAGTTGAATTTCCGCGCTCGTAAGCTTCTTTATCGAGAGGCGATTCTGGACGGACGTAATAGGCAACATCGGCAATGGCAACCAGCAGATGGTATCCGCCGATATTGTGGGGGTCTGTATCCGGTTCGGCGAAAACAGCATCGTCAAAATCGCGAGCGTCTTTGCCATCAATCGTAACAAGCGGAATGTCGCGCAGGTCCGCTCGCGTTCCAAGCGGAGGAACCACCATCCCGTCAGTGGAAGCCAGAACGGTTTCAGGGAAGCTGTGTCGCAAGCCAAGCTCGTGCAGAGCCATGAGGCTGATTGCTTTGGGGTCATCGGCTTGCCCAACGATTTCAAGAACCCGCACTTTAAGGCGGAGGCTGCCGCGCCTTGAGGGTTGAATTTCACAGACAACAATTTGTCCGGATTTTGCACCGCCAAGATCCCTCTCAGAAATATCGTAATCCTGTTTGGCGCGTCGATCGAGGGGTGCAAGCGTGTATCCCCCCTTGCCTTGGCAGACATTGCCCACGACCCGCTGGGCCGGAGTGTCAAGCCGCTTCATGATATGGGCTTCGTAGAGGGACGAGTCTATCTTTTTAAGACGAGCCAAAGCACGATCCCCGACTTTGAGGGCGGCATGGCCTTTGTTATCTGGTACAACTTCAAGGCGAGGTGGGGGGCCTTGGAGGGATTCTTGCCATTCGGCGGGCCGCGCGAACAAATCACCGTCAATGTCCATGTCGGTGACTTCGATCACGGTCATGGCGGGCAGGGCATCTGGAATGCGGTAAGACTGGCCGCCTTCACGGACCAGAAGCCCTTCATCTTCCATGTCTTTCAGGGTTTGTTTGAAGGTCAGGCGGAGATTTTCACCTTGGATATTAAAGGCATCAATCAGGTCACGCCGCGAAACGGCAACCCCGATCTTGGTCAGGGTGCGCAAAATGGTTTCTTTATCGGGAAGGGTCATGGGGGCGACTATATCCTGATTTCGCATAAATGTCACGCAGGGATCTTATATCTCCTTTCAAGGCAGGAAAAACGCCAGACTCCAAAGGATAAAGGAGCATATTGACAGAAAAACAAAGTTTTCGTAAGTAATTGCCCATTCGTGAACAACAATCGTAGGTTATGACCTATAACAAGAAGGGTTTTTTGTAATGCGCAAGAAGGCTAACGGTAACGAGGCAAGGGCTGATGTCGGGGGTAGTTACGTGAGAATCTCCTTCTATGGAGCAGCAGATTCTGAAGAAATAGGCCAAAGATTGAAGGTATTAGCAAAGGATTTTGCCGCGCAGGCCGGTAAGAACGGCGGTGCCGCCATTGTATCGATAAAACCAGATGCCCATGCTGAAGAGGGGGTGTATTGCGTCAAAATTAACGGCAATATGTTACCAGCTCAGCAGAAGATTCTAAGAGAATGTGGGTTATAGTTAGCCTCTTCGGCTAATTGGCCCTATTCGCAGCTTCGGCACGGGCGGAGCAAGAAAACGTTGGCTTTAGGAGGGGCGAGCAATTCAGTCACAATACGCTCTGCCGTGGACCTGATGGCTCCGTGAATTTTGCCACAAGAAGTTCTTTCCCGCTGCAAAGCTCTGATTTCAGCATCAAGGTCTGAAACTGGGGCTGCATATTTCACCCAATCCGCGGAACGATGAACTTGATGAAGGAAAGCTACAAAATCCGTGCTTAACTCATCCCGATTCTGTCTTTGTGTTTGCGCGTCCTTCAAAGAAATGACGTTGCTTTTTTCCGAGAAGTCTCGTTGAAGAGAGCCCTTCTGTGCGGGAAAAAGCTCGGCTTGGTTCGGGAAGGCGGCCAGAAGATCAAGATGCCTGCCGGAAGAGTAGAGAAATTCTAAACGGTAGGCCCTTCCCTCTCTTCGTTGGGTGGCTTCTTCCTCTTTTCTGCGGAGGACAGCCATTTTCTCAACAAAGAAAGTGGAAATGCGAGAAAGGGAGTTGTGGACGGACCTAAACTGATCCCTCACATTTTCGGGTAGGGGAGTATGCTCCTGCAGGTGGGACATGAGGATAGATTGTCCGTCCCGAATGGTTTGCACGTCCTCAGCCGTAAATTTAGGAGAGGTTACATAAGGGGATCCGTTTTGCAGAATCTGGTCAGCCTTGTTTGCAAGGCGAACGAGAAAAGCCGCATTGGAATTGATAAGAAAAGGGGGAATGTAGACTCCACACTTCGCAACATAGGGAAGAGCAGGAGCATTGCTCTGAGCAAACATTCGGAAAGGATCTGAAAGGAGAGCACCCATACGCAGAAAAACACCGTAAAAAGCAGGATGCGCCGACATTCATCATCTTTTGGACTGCAAACGGGGGTTTTCTGCGCTTCCGTTTCTCAAATACGTTTATGTATTCTGCAATACGGTTTTCGAAAACCCGCCATTTTCGTCACAAAATATTTTGAATGCCAACACATCTCAAGTTTAACCTACGAAAAACATAAGTGTAAAATACCCTTATGTCAATAATATAATTAAACCTCGGTTTCGGTGCCGTAGTAGTGCACGCCGGTTTCTATCTTTTCACGGCCTTTGGATTCTCGCCATTGGTTGCTGTCGCGCAGGGAGTAGATACAGCCGCAATATTCTTGCTGGTAGAAATGTTCCCGTTTGGAAATCTCAAGCATTCGGCTAGACCCGCCGCCTTTGCGCCAGTTGTAATCCCAATAGCTTACGCCGTCATAGCGGCCTGCGGCGCGGTGGCCACAGCCGTTGATCTGGTTAAAGTCTTTCCACCGCGAAATCCCAAGGCATGAAGTAAACATGGGAAACCCGTTTTCAAAGGCATAAAGAGCGGTTCGTTCAAATCGCATATCAAAACATTCGGTGCAGCGTTTGCCGCGCTCGGGTTCGTTCTCAAGCCCTTTAACCCGCGTGAACCAGTTGGGAGAATCGTAATCGGCATCAATAAAGGGAATGCCAAGTTTTTCCGCGTAAGCGATGTTTTCATTCTTGCGCAGTTCATATTCATCACGGGGATGAATATTCGGGTTGTAAAAATAGATGGTAAGGTCAAGCCCACTGGCCGCCATAGCTTCAATCACTTCGCCAGAGCAAGGAGCGCAGCAGGAATGAAGCAACATCTTTCCTTCCGCCGCATCGGGGATGGGAAGAGTCATACGGTTTTCTAAGGTTGGGCTGGTAAAGGTCATAGGGCGGTTTCTATAGCTGGGTCTACAATTTTTAGATGTATTGCCATCCCTCCGCTATTATTCCCCCGTCATCCCCGCGAAGGCGGGGATCCGGCAAAATAAAACGTGGTCACACCAGACCCCCGCCTAAAGCGGGGGTGACGATTGGACCCGCCAACGGGATGGCAAATGAGTCATTTACGGGCTCAGCTATAGCGGATTGCGGAGAAAATGGCAAGTTTTGCAAGAGGTTTATTGTTAACTGACTGGAAACCAGTCTATGGTATTCTGGTAAGTGGAGTAAGGGGGCAATGCCAGAAAGGCTTGCGTGATTTGGCCGTGTGAAGCTCGGAAAAGAGCCGTTCTCGGGAAATAATTTTTCAAGGGGGCTTTCATGGCTTCGATACCTTCGGTTACCACTGGTAATATCGCCAATTCTTACATCAATAAGAACGACAGAGCGCAGAGCAAGGCTCTTCATGCTTTGGCGAGTGGTAAGAGCATCAACAAAGCCTCGGACAACGCTGCGGGTTTGGCCATTGCCACCCAGTTAATGTCGGATGTTTCAACTCTCAAGCAGGCCTCTTCGAACTTGGTTCAGGGAACCGCCGTTTTGCAAACAGCCGATGGCGGATTGCAACAGGCCGGACAAATGCTGGAGCGAATGAAATCTCTCGCAACGCAGGCCAGTTCTGGTTCGGTGGACAGTACCTCGCTTGCGGCAATTAACACGGAATATCAGTCGCTGGTTACCGAGTTGGACAACCTTTCGAATACGACATCTTTCAACGGCCAAAATCTTCTAAATGGGACGTATAACCAGAGCTTTCAAGCCGGACAAGCGGTGGGCGATACCATCAATGCGAATTTGTCGGCGGTGAATAGTTCGGCCAATGGATTGGGATTGACCGCAGGGGTCGGGGCCAGTGCCAACGCATTGAGTACCCAGACTTCGGCGATGGCCACCTCGGCTGAACTGGATACGGCGATTAGCAACCTGTCGAGTTATCGGGCGCAGATTGGATCAACCCTTTCGACGTTCTCGGTGCGCGGCGATGTCGTGGACAGTTCAATCAATAGCACGCTGGAGGCGCAATCTTCCCTTATGGATGCCGATATTGCCGCTGAGCAGACAAACCTCACCAATTCGAAAGTTCTCAGTGAACTCTCGATTGCGTCTGCCGCGCAGGGGAACAGAATGAAGTCGTCTCTGCTGGGCCTGCTTCGTTAGACCTTTTGCAGAGCCCAGTTTTATGGAGCAGGGGCCTGACCTTCGGACCACTGGCGGAGTGTTTCTTGAGCTTCCACTGGGGAGGAAAATTCTTTGATGATCTCGTAAAGACTGAACAAAAACGGTT
>JAGOQV010000024.1:14915-21347 GCA_018063145.1 Alphaproteobacteria bacterium | reverse complement strand
CGGTTGGTGGCCCGAAACGCGCAAAGGCGCGGACAAAGGGGGCAATCACGCTCCGGTTGATAGGATGTCATGTGCTTTTTCCCCGCATAAAAATATATGTAAATGTTTGTTGGTAAGGCTTGCAATTCTAGGAAAGGGCTTATATATACTGAAGCCTTAAAAATCAAGATCAAGAGGATTTCATGGCCCGCGTAACAGTTGAAGATTGTGTCCAAAAAGTTCCCAACCGCTTCGAGTTGGTCATGGTTTCGGCGCAAAGAGCCCGCCGGATCGGCACGGGAGCCCCTTTGACCGTTGACCGTGACAACGACAAAAACCCTGTCGTTTCTCTGCGGGAGGTCGCAGAAAGCAAAGTTTCAGTCGAAGACCTCAAAGAAGACCTGATCCGGTCCCATCAGCGCGTCTTTGCTGTTGAGGAAGAGAAAAAAGACGTCATGGAAGAAATGCAAGGCGAAGAAGAATGGAACGCCCTTGTTGCTCAAGTCAACGAAGACAACGCTCTGGACGGGTCTTTTGATGACGATGAAGATGACGATGCCTCAATTAACGATCTCGCTGGATTTAGCGAGGACGACGAGGACGACAAATAGCCCTTGCACAGGGGTTCGTCTCTAAAAGCCCGCCAGCAAGGTGGGCTTTTTATTTGGGGGCCAGTCGTGTTACTCTGAAAGGAAAGAAGAGAGTTCATTTTTCATGACGACGCAGACCGACCTTATCAACCAGATCAAATCTTATAATCCTGAATGTGACGAAAATATTATCGCAAAAGCAGTTGATTTTGCGAGTGTGATGCATGAGGGGCAGACCCGCGCTTCTGGAGAACCCTATTATACCCATCCTTTAGAAGTCGCGGGCATTTTGGCGGACATGAAGATGGATACAACAACCATCGTAACCGCTATTTTGCATGACACGCTTGAGGACACCAAAGCCACGTCCGAAGACATCGAGAAAAAATTTGGATCGGATGTTGCCTCGCTGGTCAACGGGGTCAGTAAGTTGACCAAGATTGAAAGTCAGACGGTCGAAGGAAAGCAGGCCGAAAACTTTCGCAAACTCGTTTTGGCAATGTCAGAGGATATTCGCGTTCTTCTGGTCAAGCTGGCTGACCGTTTGCACAATATGCGGACCCTACAACATATTCCCAAGCCTGAAAAACGTCGGCGTATTGCCAGAGAAACACTGGATATTTATGCCCCTCTTGCTGAGCGGATTGGGGTTCATAAAATTAAGGAAGAGCTTGAGGATCTTGCCTTTGCCTATCTGAACCCTGAGGCGCGAGACAGTATTTTGAATCGTCTTGCGTTCCTTCGTCAGGAGGGAAACAACCTTGTCAGTAATATTATTCAAGAACTTTCCGAATTGATGGAAGAGGCTCATATTGAGTCACAAGTGACAGGACGGGAAAAAACGCGTTATTCCATCTGGAAGAAGATGCAGCGTAAAAATATCTCGTTCGAGCAGTTGTCGGATATTATGGCGTTCCGCATTGTGGTTGATACGCTTGAACAATGTTATCACGCTTTGGGGGTTATTCATTCCCGCTATCCGGTTGTTCCCGGGCGTTTCAAGGATTTTATTTCGACTCCAAAACCCAACGGATACCGCTCCATTCACACCACGGTTATCGGACCGCAAAGCCAAAGGATTGAAATTCAAATCCGGACTCTTGGAATGCACGCCGAAGCTGATTTAGGGGTGGCCGCGCACTGGGCTTACAAGCAAGCCGATGTCAAGGCCGCTATCGCGGATGCCAAAAAATATCGCTGGTTGCGCGAGCTGCTCGACATTCTGGAGCAAGATCAGAAACCTGAAGATTTCTGGGAAAATACCAAACTGGAATTGTTCCACGATCATGTTTTCGCCTTCACCCCCAAGGGCGATTTGATTGAACTCCCCAGCGGATCTACTCCTATTGATTTTGCCTATGCGATTCACTCGGACGTTGGAAACCGCTGTATAGGGTCGAAGATCAATGGCCGTATTGCGCCACTTAACACAAAAATCCAGAACGGAGATCAAGTCGAGGTTGTCACGGCTAAGACCCAAAATCCTTCTCCGGCTTGGGAACGATTTGTGGTCACCGGAAAGGCACGCTCTCATATTCGCCGCTTTGTCCGGCAGCAGCAAAAAACCGAATATGTGACCCTCGGCAAAGCGATGCTGCAAAAAGTCTTCAAGACCGAAGGGTATGAGTTCACGGATAAAGCCGTATCGGGCGTTGTGGACCAGTTCCGTGAATGCGAAGACAGTGATGATCTTTACGCAGGTGTTGGGGCTGGAAATATTGTGGCTCGTGATGTTTTCCGTGCCATTTTCCCCGGGCATAAACTGGATTCGGAAACACACAAAACGATCACTGAGCCAGAAGATATTCCAACTGTTCGGGCAACGCCAAACACGCGGGGAGGAAAGATTGCTCCCATGCCCATTCGCGGGCTTATTCCCGGGATGGCTCTTCACTTTGCCCGTTGTTGTCACCCACTCCCGGGGGACAGGATTGTGGGAATCGTAACCACTGGAAAAGGCGTTACGATTCATACAATTGATTGCGAAACACTCGAACAATTTGCCGATACGCCTGAACGATGGCTGGATGTTTCTTGGGGAGAGGGCAGTGATACCCCTGAAAACCGCGTAGGGCGTTTGCTGGTGACCATCTCGAACGAACCCGGGGCACTGGGAACGCTTTCAACCGTGATCGGAAAGAGTGGTGGTAATATCACCAATTTGAAAATTACCAGCCGCAGCTCTGATTTCTGGGATATGTTCCTTGATGTTTCCGTTGGAGACACCAGACATCTCAACAACATTATAGCGGCCCTCAGAGCCACACGGCAAGTTGTGAGTGTGGATCGCGCAAGAGGCAGATAGTCGTAGAGTAGAAGACAACCATGATACTTGGCACAGGCAGTGACATTGTTGATATGCGGCGGATTGAAAAAACGCTGGCCCGTTTCGGGACCCGTTTTACAAGCCGGTGTTTCGATCCGCTTGAAATTGCCAAAGCCGAGAGCCGGCGAGGGGGCGGCACGCATATTGCAACTTATGCTCGCCGTTTTGCTGCCAAAGAGGCGGCGTCCAAAGCACTAGGGACAGGCTTTACTCACGGCGTTGCTATGCGCGACATTGTGGTTACCAACGACAAAACCGGAAAACCAAGCCTGCAACTCAAAAACGGAGCCCTCCAGCGGCTTCAAGACATCACGCCGAGTGGCAAAACAGCGGCCATTCACGTCAGCCTGACCGATGAACCGCCGCTGGCCCAAGCTTATGTGATTATAGAAATAATTTAACCTTCCATCTGGTAATCCACTCTTCAATCAGGTAAGAAACTGTGATGATTGAAAAAGACACTTCTCCTGAAAACACTCCCGAAGATAAAGAAAGTCTTGGGGAACTGGCGCGGACAGCTTTAATTGCTGTTTGCCTTGCCCTTTTGATCCGTTCGCTCTTGTTCGAACCGTTCAATATTCCTTCAGGATCGATGATTCCCAATTTATTGGTGGGCGATTATCTATTTGTTTCCAAATTTTCCTACGGTTACAGCCGTTACTCTTTTCCTTTAGGGATGGGGGGCTTCGACGGACGCATTGCCGCTCAAGAACCTAAACGGGGCGATGTTGTGGTGTTCAAACTACCAACCAATCATTCCATTGATTACATTAAACGCGTGGTTGGTCTGCCCGGGGAAACCGTTCAGGTGATGAATGGCCGATTGTACATCAATGATAAAATAGTCCCTCGTGAGATTATTGGGATGGTCGAATACGACAGGGAATATGGAGGTAGAGCGAAAGCGACAGCGTATCGTGAAACTCTTCCGGGTGGTGTGGTTCATACCATCTATGAAGAGGGAGATGCCCTTGCCCTTGACAACACCGAAAAATACATCATTCCCGCCGGACATTATTTCATGATGGGAGACAACCGTGACAACTCGCGTGATAGTCGTGTTCTCGAAGATGTTGGGTATGTGCCGTTTGACAATTTTCTAGGCCGCGCTGATTTTATTTTCTTTTCCACCAACGGAGAAGCTCGTTTCTATGAGGTTTGGAAATGGCCGTGGTCTATCCGCTATGACCATCTCTTTCGCCGGATTGGCAACGGAGAAACCTTGAAACTGCCTGAGGCAAAGGCCCTCAAATGATGCCTGACAGAAAAGCTTTGAATATTTTTCAGGATCGTCTTGGATATCATTTTTCAAATGTAGAATTTCTTCAGCGTGCCTTGACCCACGCAAGCACTGGTGATGCCAATTACGAACGTCTTGAGTTCCTAGGGGATCGTGTTCTGGGTCTTGTTGTTGCCGATATTTTATACAAAACATTCCCTCGTGAAAAAGAAGGGGTTTTGGCTCGCCGCCATTCGGCCCTTGCTTGCACGGAAACACTTAGCCAAACTGCAACGGGCCTTGATCTATCTTTGATAGTTAAGGCATCAGAAGCCGAGCGAGCCTCTGGCGGGGTGACGCACGAAAACCTCTTGGCCGACTGTATGGAAGCTGTTATCGGAGCAGTTTTTCTCGATAGTGATTACGGTACTTGTCATGGTGTTATTACCGGATTATGGGGTGAGCGTATCTACACTTTATCCCAGCCGCCCTTAGATCCCAAAACAGCTCTACAGGAATGGGCTCAGGGCCACAGGCTTCCTATTCCCACTTACGAGGTCATCACACGCGACGGGCCGGATCATGCCCCGAGTTTCCTGATAAAGGTTACGGTTAAGGGGTTTGATCCAGTTGAGGCACGCGGAGCTTCTAGGCGGGCCGCCGAAAAAGAAGCGGCCTCAATCCTTTACGAGAAACTGATGGACCTTCATGTCTGATACATCCTCCCCTTCTTTATGTGGTTACATTGCGGTCATTGGGGCTCCCAATGCCGGAAAGTCAACCTTTGTTAATCAGGTGGTGGGGAACAAGGTTTCGATTGTCTCTTCCAAAGTTCAAACCACGCGAAGCCGGATTCTCGGCATTGCCCTTCGCGGTTCCGCGCAGATCATCTTGGTGGACACCCCTGGTCTCTTTAGTCCCCAGAGCCGTTTGGATCGCGCTATGGTTTCTGCGGCTTGGTCTGGAACCCAAGAGGCCGATGCTGTTTTGTACCTCTTTGATTCCAAGAAAAAAGGGCTCTCACATGATGATGAGAAAAATTTGGCGCGGCTTAAAGAATTGTCGGAAAGCAAGCCTGTTTATCTGGCTCTGAACAAGGTTGATATTGCCGAACGTGAAAGACTTTTTAAGCTGGCAACTGACCTGAATAATCTTTGTCCTTTTGTTTCTACTTTTATGATTTCTGCTCTCAGTGGAGACGGCGTTGAAGATGTCGTTGCGGCTTTGGTCAAGAATTTGCCTTCGAGCCCATGGCTGTTTGGTGAAGATCAAATCAGCGATATGCCAATGCGGCTTTTGGCGGCTGAGGTTACACGCGAACAGGTCTTCGTTCAGCTCTATCAGGAACTTCCCTATGCCGTAACGGTTGAAACCGAGAAATGGGAACAATTTGACAATGGCGATATTCGTATTCAACAGGTCATTCACATTGAACGGGAAAACCAAAAATCCATTATCTTGGGAAAAAATGGGGAAAGACTTCGGGAAATCGGAACTAAGGCACGATTAGAGCTTGAAAAGATGTTGGGAAGCAAAGTTCACCTGAAACTTTTTGTAAGGGTTTCCCAGCGGTGGCGCGATGATCCCGATTACTACCAACAATGGGGTCTTGATTACAAAGCGTAATTTTTGAATCTTTTCTCTTTCATGATTGTGGATAAAACACAGAAAACGAATCACTGATTCTTGGCGAGTGATTCGCTACCCTGATAAGGTGTCTCCAGATCCAAACATTCACATGACCGTTTATCAAAGCCTTTTGGGGGAAAAGCGGTCAGTTTTCCGAAGGAGAAAATTACATGAGCTGGACCGATGAACGGGTAAATTTGCTCAAGCAAATGTGGGGGGAAGGGAAAACCGCTGCTGAGATTGCTAAACTTTTGGGTGGGGTCACGCGTAATGCTGTGATTGGTAAAGCTCACCGCCTTAAACTCTCTGGTCGGATTTCACCTATCCAACAAAACACCAGACCAGAAACGGTCATCAGCCGTTCTCACGCTCCATCTACCGATCATCGCGTCACACGCGTCGTCCGCGAGCGAGTCATTGCCGATGTGGTCTCTCCTCCGGTCATGGAAGATTATATTCCCGGGGAAGGGGTCAAGCTGGTCGAGCTCAAAGAAAGAATGTGCCGTTGGCCGCTCGGTGATCCAAAGGACGAGAATTTTCGTTTTTGTGGCCATGTCGCTGTTGAGGGGCTTCCTTACTGCGATCATCACTGCCGTGCTGCTTTCCAAGTCAACACACGCGGCAAAATCAAAATCGAAGAATTGGCCAAAATTGACGGTGATGTCATTCGCAAAACGGTCAATTCTTAG
>JAGOQV010000024.1:0-14815 GCA_018063145.1 Alphaproteobacteria bacterium | reverse complement strand
TTTATGAATTAAAAATGGCGGAAATTCGAAAGCATAAAGCTTAGAAATCCGCCATTTTCTATATAGCTGATGTCATCCCCGACAAGGGAAGCTTTGCTGACCGCAGGTTGGGGATCTGGTGTTATGAGTGCAGCAAAGCTGCACGAGGTTCTGGATCCCGTTCGTGCCAGCGTCCCTGTGCGGGACGCGCCAACGGGATGACGGGGGATATGCATTCTCTCCTTCGTCATGGCCTGAATGCCTCTTGGCATTCTAAGGCCATCCATCTTTTTTTCTGGATTCCCTTAGAATTTTTCTATCAAAAAATTCAGGGAATAACGACATAAAAAGCTCTGTCTATCTCTGTAGTTTACTTTGATGGAAGTTCTAGAAACATCGACAAGACCAGACCCCCGCCTATAAAGCGGGGGTGACGAAATAAGTAATTATAGGCTTAGCTATGTCCTAATTATAAGCCAAGCGGCGCAGGCTTTGCTCCATGACCACGAGGCTTGCAAGGTCTAGGGCTTCCTTACGGTCAAGCAAGGCGATCATCTCCTGAACTTGGGCAACGCGCTGGCTGTTTTTCTCGAACCACAGATCAAGGCTATTAACCCCAAGCTTGCTCTGGCCAATATCCTTGAGAATGCGCATCGTCAGGTCAGATTGGGTTGAATAGAGCTGGTCCAATAGTCCAGAGATAGCCAATTCTGACCAGAGGGATTCTGCTTTGAGGCCTTGGGCCTTGTGGCGCAAATCCTCGAAGCGAAGCTTGGCTCCCAAGGCGAAGAAAACGCGCGCTGTCATTAGAAGATCAGTTTTGAGGGACTCGGATATTTTGATGATGTCCGGTCCCATGCCGAGTAAAGGAAGCAAAGCCAAGTCCCGCGCCAATTTATCTGGCAGACCCCCTTCTTTCCACGATTTAAGTCGTTCGGTCAGGTGGGTTTGTCCTGCAGTGGGCAGAATTTTATCAAGCCCTGCCCTCAGGGTTTGAATCCCTTTCTGGAACAACTGGCCATCTTTTTCGCGGTGCGCAGGCCGACCAAGACGGGTAAGAAACCAAAAGATTTCTCGTTCGGCTAGTCTTGCGATTTTGCGCAAGGCTTTGAGCTGGATATGGGCCGGAACTTTGTTGTCTTGTTTTTCGACCTCATCCCACAGGTCACGCAGGCCAAACGCATCACGGGTCACCATATAGGCATTGGTGATGCTGGCTGTATCCGCACCAGTTTTTTCCATGGTCATACGAATAAATGTCGGCCCCAGACGGTTGATAATTCCGTTTGAAATAGCGGTTGCGATGATTTCACGGTGCAGACGGTGCGTTTCAATTTCCTTGCGATATTTTTTCTGAAGAGCTTCAGGGAAGTACCGAATCGCCCAATCCATCATGGCGGGATCATCAGGAAGTTTTGTTTTCAACAAGGCATTCGTGTAGGTTATTTTCCCGTAACTGAGGATAAGGCTCAGTTCAGGACGAGTTAAGCCCTTCCCATCCTTACGACGATTTTCAATTTGTTCGTCGTCTGGCAAGAATTCGACTCTCCGGTTCAACAAACCACTCTTTTCCAACGAGGTCATAAAGGACGCATGATCGGAAAGATTTTCTGCGGCTTGCAGTTCCATGAGGGATAAGGCTTGGGTTTGTTGGTAATTGTCGCGGAGGACCAATCCGGCAATTTCGTCAGTCATGCCACTGAGCAATTTATTGCGGGATTTTACATCCATAGTTGATTTGGGCCGCGAGACAATATCGGAGAGCAAAATCTTGATGTTGACTTCGTGATCCGACGTATCAACCCCTGCCGAGTTGTCAATAAAATCGGTATTCAAGCGTCCACCCTTTTGGGCATATTCAATACGGGCACGCTGGGTCATACCCAGATTTGCGCCCTCGCCAATAACCTTTGCTCGAAGCTCAGGAGAATCAATCCGCAAGCTATCATTGCCACGGTCCCCCGCATCTTGATGAGATTCAACGGTGGATTTGATAAAGGTCCCGATTCCACCGAAATAGAGCAGGTCTGTGCGGGCTTTGAGCATAGCGTGAATCAGCTCGGCTGGTGTCACGGTTGCTTTGCTCAGATCAAAACGCTTTTGAATTTCGGGTGTCAGTTGGAGTGATTTTTCTGAGCGGAGAAAAATCTTCCCACCTTTCGATAGTTTTTTAAGATCGTAATGGTCCCATCCCTTCACCTCGCCAAATAGACGGGAGCGTTCTTTGTAACTGCTCTCACAATCAGGGTTCGGGTCACAGAAAATATGAAGATGGTTAAAGGCTCCGATCAGGCGAATCTTACGAGATTGCAACATTCCATTGCCAAAAACGTCTCCGCCCATATCACCAACCCCGACAACATCAAATTCGCTGGTTTGGGTGTCGTGGTTTAATTCGCGGAAGTGACGTTTGACCGATTCCCAAGAGCCTCTGGCGGTAATGCCCATTTTCTTGTGGTCATAGCCTGCGGATCCGCCCGAAGCGAAGGCATCGCCCAGCCAGAATCCGTATTCAAGCGACAAGGCGTTGGCAATATCGGAGAAAGTTGCTGTCCCTTTATCGGCGGCGACAACAACATAAGGATCATCCTCATCACGCCGAATGACATTCTGAGGAGGGATGATCTTTTGGCCCTTTTGGTTGTCGGTTATATCAAGAATTCCGCGCACAAGAGTTCTGTAACACTCAATCCCTTCCTTTTGGAAAGCTTCACGCCCCCCGGATTTCGGAGGTTGCTTGACAATAAAACCGCCTTTGGCCCCCATCGGAACAATCACCGAGTTTTTAACTTGCTGGGCTTTCATCAGTCCAAGAACTTCTGTTCTGAAATCCTCGTTCCGGTCGGACCAGCGAATTCCTCCTCTTGAAATTCGGTCCATGCGAAGATGAATGGCTTCTACCCGTGGAGAATAAACAAAAATCTCACGGAAGGGGCGTGGATCAGGAATTTCAGGGACAGCAGAGCTGTTGAGTTTCACGGCCAGATACGGTTTGGCTTGTCCAGCCGAATCGGCTTGAAAGAAGTTGGTCCGGAGGGTTGCCTCAATCAAAGCCGTCAAGCCCCGCAAAATACGGTCCTGATCCAGTGCGGTAACATTCTGCAGATTTTGCCGAATTGCGGTGACAATAGAATCTGACTCACCCTTGGCCTTGGTCACGGGCCGCGATGGATTAAACAAAGCATGGAAAAGATCAACCAACAAACGGGCAATTTGCGGATAATCGGTTACGGCCTGTTCCATATAGGGTAGAGAAAATGGAATTCTGGTTTGGCGCAGATAACGAACATAGGTCCGCAGAATAGTGACATCCCGCCAAGGCAGGTTGGCAATGAGAACGAGGCGGTTCAGTCCATCGTCTTCAATGGTTCCTGCCCAAACACCCTTGAGGCAAGACTCAAACTGAGCTTTGATCTTCTCAACATCTTCTTTGCTAGATACGGCACTTTGTTCTGTGTGGACTTCCATCAGAAAGTCTTGAATCCAGATAGGAGTTTGTGAGCCTTCTGGGCAAACCTCGAATGGGTACTCGGCAATAACTTTAAGTCCCATATTTTCAAGCGTAGGAAGAATATCCGAGAGAGGCAGAGGTTTCCCCGGGCTGAACAGCTTGAGGGACAATTCATGACTTGCCGCATTATAGGGCTTGTAAAGATCGAGAGCCAGTTCCCCATCACCAAGGACCGTTTCGATTTTAGAAATGTCATGGACAGCTTGCCGCGCCTTATACATTTCTTGGTAAGCCGCTGGAAAAGCTGGACCATAGCGGGAAGAAAGCTCGGCAGCTGTATCTTCGTCGACTCCTCTGCCTACAAGGTCTTCGCCCAATCGTTCAGTCCAGCTGCGCCCCTCGGCTTGCAGACGTTCTTCTATTTTGCTTTCATTGATTTTCTTTGGCGCACCGGCTTTCCATGCAAGAACAAAGCTCACGCGGACCAGCGGGGAATCGTCAACTGTGGAGTAAACATTGGTGCAGGTTGCGCCAAGTTCTTCTTCCAAGATCAAGCTGAACTTAATCCGCAACCGCGTATCAAACCGATCGCGAGGGATATAAACCAGACAAGAAATATTGCGGTTAAACGGATCAACTCGTGTATAGAGAGCAATCCGTGGACGTTCTTGCAAGTTCAGAATGCTAAGGCAGACATCATAGAGATGGTCAGGATCAATCTGGAACATCTCGTCCCGTGGATATTTTTCAAGAATATGACGAAGAGCGCGGTTGCTATGGCTATTCTCTTCATAGCCAGTTTTCTCAAAAATTCTTAGGGTTTTAAGCCGCAATAACGGCAAGGTCGAAAGACTGCGAGAATAGGTCACAGAGGTAAACAAACCAACAACCAGAACCTCCCCGATTAAGACCCCACGCGCATCGTACTGGGCAATGGTGATGGCATCTAGGGGAACGCGGCGGTGTACGGGAGATTTTTGGGAAAGTTTGGTCACAAAAACAGGAGGCAATCCAGATTTTGCCTTGTGGTTGCCAATAAAGTTCTCTCTGTCAATTTCGTTAAGAAGGGGAACGTCACGCGCATCACTGAGCAAGCCAAGACCGGAGTTTTTAACAAGAACACTCTTTGCATTAGCCCCCGTACCAGTAACTTTGTAAGAAGAATAGCCAAGGAGTGTAAAGTTATCATCATGAATATAATCAAGAAAATCTGTATATTCTTGGACATCTTTGGCCAGAAGCCCGCGCAGATTTCTCAACCCATTTTGGGCAGCTTTGACTTTGGCTTTGATCGTCAACCAGTCTTTGGTTCCGAAGTGAACATCTTCCATCACTGCGGTTAAGTCATGTTCCAGAGCAACCATTTGATCGTCGGTTAAGCGGCGATTCAGTTGGATAAAAATATGGGATTCCCCAGTAAAGCCAGCTCGTCTTTCTGTGCTAACTTCAACAACTTTTCCTTTCGCATCGCGCTGAATAAAAAGAAGTGGATGGATGATCTGCTCAATCAGCAAAGATTGCTCGGACAAAAGAGCCGTGATTGAATCAACAATAAAAACCATATCATCGCTGATGATGTGAATCGCGGTATGGGAATTTTTCCAATCGGCTATTTTGTCCGACGGGTTCGAAACCTCAACCAAGCAATGGCCCGCAATCCGATTCTTTCCGAGCTGTTCTTGGTGGGTGATAACGTGATCGAGGAGGGAGGGTTCGATATAAACAAGATCATCGCCGTTGATGGCATCAAGGAAAGATTTTCGAAACCCGATTTTGTCATTCTGTCCGGTTGTTTTCGAAAGTTTGGTATTTGTCGTTTTCTTGTTTTGCATGGAAATATCCGCTTTTGTGGACCTTGTTCACCCAGAGTGAGTTTGAGGAAACAGCAATAAAGAGGTTTGGTCAAGATGTGCCGACAAGTCTTGAACTATTTATTCTTCTTGCGATGCAGGAAACATAAACCCGCCAGTTGCGGTGGCGGGTTTAAGAAAGTTAGGTCTTGAATAGAATGCACTAAAAACGGCGACTGACGTTCAGATAGAAACGTGAATCGGTATCGTTCTCGGTTCCTACTTCTTCGGTGAGAGGGCGAGCGAGGTAAACCTCGGTCTTAAAGCTGCCTACAACATCCGTCCGCAATCCTAGGCCCGCAGAGGCAAGGGAGTTGATTTTATCCCCGCTGGTGGTGGCATCTTCGTTCCAGACACGGCCAGCATCATAGAACCCGAAAACTTGCGGGGAAGTGAACCATTCGGACTTCAGCGGAGTATTCCACTGAACTTCGACTTTGGCGGCAAAGCCGTCATCGCCCGTGATTTCAGAAGGATCATAGCCGCGCCCGTACCCACTTCCGCCAACGCCAAATTCTTCGGAAGAGAGAAGGGCGGAATTGGTATATTGGCCTTTGACGCCAAGCAAGATGTTGAAGTGAGATGTCAGGTGTTGCAACCGTTCAAGCGTTCCTTCGACTTTGAAGAATTGTGGATTTCCATCAGGGCGAGTCAAACGTGAGCTGTCCTCATCGCTGGCTCCAAAAATATTGAGCCCTTTGGCGAGTTCGAGGTCCATCGTATTGGCCCCCCCGCTGAAAAGGGAGTCAATAAATTCAAGACGACCACCAATGCGAAGCGCACGGATATGGTCTTCCCGCTCATCTGGAATATTGTTCTCGGTTGTGGTGCTGCGTGCATCAAAAAGAGCGCGACCAGTGAGGTTGAGCCCACGTGTGCGAATGAAAGGATGCTGCACGGTCAAGGAGGCATATTGAGATTTACCCAGAACGTCCAAAGCGCGAAGATCAAGGCCAGGTTTGGTGTTGGTGTAGCTGTAGAGAGCTTCAACACCCGTACCAAGCGAGCCAATCGGAGCCCAGTAAGCCACAGAGCCATAGGCCAATTCGCGGTCAAACAATCCACCATGTGGCGCATAAACAACTTGACCTGTCACACGTTCGTTGTAACCGAAAATCTGGGAGTTAATCACGCCCGCAGCGGTTCCTTCCCATTTCCCGAGATAACGAGAACCGAAATTATCAATGCCAACCAAGCCTTCAAACGGCGAGCGGGTTACAACAATGGCGAGGTCTGCGGCCCCAACAGTTGTGGGCGATGGTGAAATAACACTCCGCGCAGAAACCCCGGGAAGATCATTGATTAAAAGGAGTGCGCGTTCGAGGTCGGCGACATTCAGAGGCCCCCCATCCTTCTTGATCCCTGCCGCATAGCGACGCATCAGCGGAAGGGCGTTTGCTTCCTTTGTGGCATCTCCTTCAACTGTGATATTTCCAATCGTCCCTTCGACAACTTGAAGGCGGGCGACTCCCCCCTCAATAGTTTGGGGAGGAACCACAATCTGGGTCAAAATATAACCATCGTTCCGGTATTTGGCGGTAATTTGTGCCGCAATTCCGTACAAATCGGCCAAGGAAATTTCAGTGCCAATCCGGTTTGCGTATTCTGTTTCCAACTGGGCTGGGCTGTAAACCGTTGCCCCTTCGAAAGAAATGCTGGAGAGGGTGAAGTGAACATTTTCAGATCCCGCTGGAGCAACCGTAGCCCCTGCTTTACGAACTTGAATATCAGGGGTACTGGCCGGAACCTGCGTCTGACCCTGCACACGGTCTTCGACCCGCCCAACGTCTGCCGCGCCCGGGGTGATGGCCTGAGCAAGAGCGAGAGAAGGGCTCCCGATAGCTACAGCAATAAGCGCACTGGATAAAAGTGAACGCAAAATGGTTTCGGAGCGATGTGTCATTTGTTGGGTTCCCCCTAAAAAAATCTTTGTTTGAATACGAAGCCGCCACTAAACAGCTTAGTGGACAAGATTGCAACTACTCATGAATATGAACTCAAAACTATAAAAAGGAAAGACACCTTATAAGCAGGGGCTTTCACTTTGAGGTTTTTATGTCACAAAGGGAGAAGTTACTTCTGAAAATTTTCAATCTCCCCGCTTTTTACGACAATTGCATAAAAATTGGCAGTGCGGTAGGCTTGCTGAAAGAGAATATCGTAAGAAGACAATTCCTGTGGGCTGGAAGTGCGGATAACGGCCAGACCGTTGGGGTGATCCTCAAACCATTTTGGCAAATCACCCTCGAGAACAAAGTGAACTGGTGTATCAAGCTGACCTAAAAATCCAAATTCGCCGTGATAGGTTCGGATCGTGGCGATGGGGTGGTTCGGGTAAGAGGCTAGAACCTTAGCAATCGGAGCCAAGTCAAAATTGGGAAACAGACTATCCTTTGCCTCAAGCATCAAGCTTCCCATAAAAATGGCCATGCTAACCACGACGCTTAACAAGCCAACCCGATAAGATTTATTTACGGAAACAAAACCGATCAGGAGAATGGCGATGCCGGCCATCCATGACCATGTACCGTCTATATTTTTCAAAACATCAGGGAGCAAAATCTGTTTTGGAAAAGCAGGAAGAATAACATCCGCAAATATCTTGAGAGCAAGCGGCAAGAGAGAGAGGAAAAGAGGCAAGCTGAGAACGGGCAATAAATCCAAAGGTCTCCAGTTTTGTTTAACTTTTTCGATCGCAACAGCCACAGTCAAGGACATACCAGCCAAAAGCGGCAACAAATAATGGACCTGTTTGCCGCTGATAAAGCAAAAAGAGAGAAAGACGGGAGGAACCCAGCAGAGGATAAAGCGGAGTAGAGCTTTTTCTTCTGGTGTTGTGTTGCTGCGAAGAGATTTTACGCCGCTCCACACAGCCGGAGAAAAGACCCACGGCAAAAGAAACAGGGGAATAAACCCGACATACCACCAAAAGGGTCTTTGGTGATCGAACGCTTTGACCATGCGGCCAGCGGTTTGCCCCCAGAAGATTTTGTCACGAAATTCTGGTCCGCCTTCAATCCCTGCTGGAATCGCCCAGCAAAGGGCGAGAGCTGCCCCTAGCAAAACAGCTCCCAGAAATCCAAGCCCCCATATTTTTCTTGGAACGGAAGGGGCTTCTGGTTTTTTCCAAAACCTAACCAGCACCACAGGGAATAAGAGGTGCAGCAAAATAACGGGGCCTTTGATGAGGGCTCCCGCGCCAACGGCCAAGGCAAATCCGAGTAAATAGAGCTTTTTACCCGTCTGGGCATATTGCCAAAGAGAGAGGAGCCCGCCAAGCACAGCAACACTGAGCAAGACATCAAACATAACCAGTGAAGAATAAATCATGAAAGGAAGGGAGCCGCCCAAAATAGCCGTTGCCACAAGCGGGAAGCTTCGACTGGAGGGCATCATCCGCTGGGCAAGGAGTCCGTTCAGGCACAAAACAGCAAAACTGGCGAGGAAAGGAACGGCCATAGCCGCTTTTTGTGAAAATCCAAAAACAGCCCAAAACAAGTTAATCAACCAAAACAGGACAGGTGGTTTGTGATGATAGGCTTCCCAGTTCAGGGTCGGAAGAACCCAGTTTCCCGAGTGGTGCATTTCCCACGCAACAGTTAGATAGCGGGTTTCATCAATGGGAAAAAGCGGACGGGAAAAGGAGCTGACACCATAAAGGCAGAGGCACAATATCGCGGCAAGAAGAAAAACACCCCATAATGGGTGAGGTCTGGTTTGAAAAATCATCACAGGTCCTAAAAAACCTTTACTCCCCCGTCGCAGCGGCTTTGTCTTTCGAGGGTTGCCGATAGATCAGATAGATATTGCGCAGGTAAATGAAAAGCCCAGCCCCTTGGCCAACGATAAAAACAGGATCTTCGCGGTGAATCGCGTAAAGCAAAAGAATCGCCCCGCCGGAAAGGCTAAACCACCAAAACATATTTGGAATAATGCTTTTTTTGATCTTTTCAGAGGCGAGCCACTGGATAATAAAGCGGGCCGAAAACATAGCCTGCCCCATGAAGCCCACAACCATCCAAACCATCGGGTCTTTGGCGGCTTCCACGCAATCTTGTGTTGTCATATTTGTACCCTTAGCCTAGATCTTCGCGGGCAACCATTTGTTTGGCCGCACGTTTTTGGAGCCAGAGCACCCCAACAATATCGAAAATTCCGGCCCAAAGCCGATCCCAGAAACCGTATTTTGAAACGCCCGCTTCGCGGTGGCGGTGACCAACATCAGCCAAAAGGACCGTCCCATATTCCCGCTGGAACAAGGCTGGAATAAAGCGGTGCATATGGTTGAAGTAAGGCAGCGTCAGGAAATCATCGCGGCGGAACATTTTCAAACTGCACCCCGTGTCGCGCACACCATCTTGCAGCAAAAAAGACCGAATGGCGTTGCCCGTGCGAGAGGTGAATTTTTTGAGTGAACTATCCATACGTTTTTGACGCTGTCCCGCGACCAAGAGCATTCTAGTTCCCTCAGGAACCGAAACCCATTGGTTGTAAAGAAGAGGAATATCGGCGGGATTGTTCTGTCCGTCTCCGTCCAAGGTTGCAACCAAAGGGCCAGAAGCCGCCCGAATCCCGCTGCGCAGGGCTGCGCTTTGGCCCGAGCGAACCGAATGGCGAATGAGCCGGATGCGGGAATCTTTTTCCCTAAGGCTGCGAATGACTTCGGCGGTGGCATCGGTGCTGCCATCATCCACCAAGACAATTTCAGAAATGGGGCATAGTTGAGAGGCAGCTTGAATTTCGGCAACCAGATTCGCGGCGTTTTCCGCTTCGTTCAACATGGGAACCACAACGCTGATTGTATTTTGATGGGACATTGTTTTTTCTCCGTGCGCAAACTTAGCTCTCGAACGCCCTCTTGCCAAGGAAAAATTGGGTTGGGGCACATCAAGCCTGAGAGTCTTATGTTTTCAGCCTTGAAGGCGGGGGGCGGGTTGTGCCACAACTAGGGAAGCATATAGGTAAACCCAAAATTATTTAGACAATGGCCTCCTCCGCGATTGCTCTCCCCGCTGTCATCTCCGCGAAGGCGGAGATCCGGCACATTTAAGCCAGACCCCCGCCTATAAAGCGGGGGTGACGATTGGGGGGGGAGGAGGCTGGATGACGGGCGGAACGATGGATAAGTAATTATGGGATCAGTTATAACAAAGTATCAATGAGGAAATTGCGGTGAAAATAGGGATTATCGGGTGTGGTCAGGTTGGTGCGGCAACAGCTTATGCGTGTGTTTTGCGCGGTGCCGGAACGGAATTGGTTTTAATTGACCGGAATGCGGCTTTGGCAGAAGCCCAAGCCGAGGATATTTTGCACGCCACGCCTTTTGCGGCTCCGGTTTTGGTCCGCTCTGGGGGGTTTGAGGATCTGAGCGGGGCGGGAATTGTGATTATCGCCGCCGGAGCGGCCCAAAAAGTCGGGGAAACCCGCCTTGATCTGCTTAAACGCAATGCGGATATTTTTTCTGAAATGATTCCGTCTATTCTGAACGCTGCGCCTGACGCTCTTTTGCTGATTGCCAGCAATCCGGTTGATGTCATGACGCATATGGTGGCCAGTATTGCGCAAAAAACTCACGGAATACCGGCTTCACGGATTATCGGGTCAGGAACGATTCTTGATACAGCCCGTTTTCGGTCTTTGCTTAGCGGATTTTTAGGGGTTTCCAGCCATTCCGTTCATGCTTATGTTCTTGGGGAACATGGAGATTCCGAGGTCTTGCAATGGTCGGGAGCCACAGTTGGCAATATGCCGCTTGACTCATTTGCCGCCCAAATTGGAGCGCCGATCACCTCCGCTGTGCGAAGCCAAATTGACGAAGGAGTCCGCAAAGCCGCCTACCGGATTATTCAAGGGAAAGGCGCAACATGGTTTGGCATCGGGGCCGGCATGGCCCGTCTGGCTCAGGCGATTATTCGCAACGAAAATGCGGTTATTACCTGTTCGGCTCCAACATCTGATCTTCTGACAGGCGGCCGCCTTGTCAGTCTATCTTTCCCCCGTGTGATAAGTGCCAAAGGAATTGTGGCAACGTTGCGGCCTGATCTGAACCGTGAGGAAGAAGCGGCCTTGCTCCAAAGCGCGGAAATTTTAGGGGCGGCAACCTCAGAAATAGGACTTTAAGACGGCCTCCGTTTTTCAGAATATTTATAGATAAGGTGAAAGAGATATTTGACAATGTCTCCAGATTCCTATAAATCTCGCCATCTACAAAACACCGGATGCCCTGGTGGCGAAATGGTAGACGCGCAAGCTTCAGGTGCTTGTATTCGCAAGGATGTGGAAGTTCGAGTCTTCTTCAGGGCACCATTTTTCAAAGAACTTTGTTTATTACTTTGAAAACTCCGGTAAAAACGGTTAAATTCCGGCCCATGACCATTTATTTGCACAAATACGATTTGCCTGACGATGTTTCTTTTGGAAGCAGCGTTGCCATTGACACCGAAACCATGGGGCTTAACCCTGTGAGGGACCGCTTGTGTCTTGTCCAGCTCTCAAGTGGAGATGGGCACGCACATCTCGTTCAGTTTCCAGACATGGACTATGCAGCCCCTAACCTGAGAAGGTTGCTTGAAGATTCGTCTGTTATCAAAATCTTTCATTTCGCCCGTTTCGATGTCGCTGCGATTAAGGCTTATCTTGATGCAGACTGTGCGCCGATTTACTGCACGAAGATTGCTTCTCGTTTGTGCCGGACCTTCACCGACAAACATTCTTTGAAAGACCTTTGTCGGGAGCTTTTGTCGGTTGAGCTGAACAAACAACAGCAATCCTCTGACTGGGGGGCGGCGACCTTGAGCGAGGAACAGAAATCTTATGCCGCCAGCGATGTTCTATATTTGCACAAATTAAAAGCCCGTCTTGATGAGATGCTCAAGCGGGAGGGCCGCGATGAGCTGGCCGAGGCTTGTTTTGACTTTTTGCCAACCCGCGCCTACCTTGATCTTCAGGGATGGGCGGATGCAGATATTTTTGCTCATTAAACGAACAGCCCATAGGGAATGCCCGCATGAGAGAAACCTCCGCCGCTAAGCCTGTTTCCCGCGCATCTTTTTCAGATATTGAAACTGCGCGGCGGGTTTTGGAGACCGAGATTGCGGGACTGAAAGCCCTTTCAGCGGTTCTTGATGAAAATTTTGTCAAAGCGATTGATACGATCCAAGCCATGCGAGACCGCGGCGCAGGCCGTTTGATCCTCGCGGGAATTGGGAAAAGCGGCCATGTTGCTCGCAAAATTGCGGCGACTTTGGCATCTACCGCAACGCCTTCTCACTATATTCACCCGGGAGAAGCCAGTCATGGCGACCTTGGGATGATTACCGAAGATGATGTTATTATTCTGCTCTCAAATTCGGGAGAGAATGCGGAATTATCCGATATGATTGCTTATGCCAAACGGTTCTCAATTCCTCTGATTGCCATGACCAGCAATGGGGAGAGTACATTGGGACGTCATGCAGATATTCCTTTGGTCATGCCCAAAGTGCCAGAAGCTTGCCCAAATGGCTTGGCTCCTACCACCTCAACTACGATGATGATGGCTCTTGGTGATGCGATTGCGATTGCGCTTCTTGAGCGGACGGGGTTAACAGCAGAGCAGTTCCGCGTTTGGCACCCGGGCGGCAAGCTAGGGCAAAAACTGAAAAAAGTTTCTGACCTGATGTTTGCTGAAAAAGACCTCCCTCTTGTTTCTCCGCAAACAACCATGGGCAGCGCGTTGATTACCTTGACCGAGAAGAATCTAGGGTCGGTGATTGTCGTAGATGACGATCAAAAACTTCTGGGGATTGTAACTGATGGAGATTTGAAGCGTCATATGGGGCCTGATCTTCTGAGCAAGTTGGTCCGTGACATCATGTCCCCTAATCCCCGCACCATTTCTCCGGCGGCTTTGGGGGTCGAAGCTTTTGACGTCATGCTCAATTCTGGTAAGACCCCGATTACCTCTTTGGTTGTAGCAACAGATGATCGCAAGGTTGTCGGATTGCTGCGTGTTCAAGAATTGTTGCGGGCGGGGATTTCCTGAAAACCATGTCTCCTCTTCGTCTCCATCTTTCTTCTGAAGAATCTCGCGAAACGGGCATGACAAGGCTCGTTCGCAGCGATGAGCAAACGGCGAGGACCTCGGCTAAAAGCCGTCATCACAGCTCCCTTGTTCGGAAACTTCGTCTCTTGCTACCTCTTGCTGCGCTGGCCATTGTGGTTGTCATGTTTTCTTGGTCGGATATGGACAAAATTTCTGCGCCAGTGCCGCGAGAAAAAATTTCTCCTCAGACAGTAGGAAAAAATGAACTGCTTTCTCCTAAGTTTCAATCAGAAGACAGTAGCCGGCAACCCTATACTATTACAGCCGAAAAAGCCTTTCAGAAATCGGAAAATCTAGATCAGGTTATTCTTGATAAACCCGTAGCCGATATTAACCTCAAAGATGGAACATGGGTGGCCCTTGAAGCTGTTGGCGGGGAGTTTTCACAAAGTTCCGGCAATTTGATTTTGGACGGACAGGTGAAAATTTTTCACGATTCTGGGTACGAACTTCATACCGAGCACATGAATATTGATATTAAAAACGAAACTCTTTCTTCGACCAAACCTGTAACTGGACATGGCCCCGGGGCAGATATAGAGGCTTCTGGACTGACGGGAACGGGAGACAATAAAACCCTCATTTTTACCGGTCCGGCTAAACTGACTCTGCGGCCGGCGCCTCAAGATTCTCCCTCCTCCTCTTCTCCTCGCCCCCCTTCTCGGAGTGCACAACCATGAATCGTTTTCTCCTCGTTTTTTGTTTGGCCTTGTGTGTCTGGACTTCTCAGGCAGTTGCGGCTGAGTCTTCTGCCGAAAAGCCAATCGAAATAACGGCTGACACAGGTCTTGAATGGAACCGCGACAGCAAAACCTATGTGGCGAGAGGCCATGCGGTTGCTTCTCAAAACGGATTTTCAGTCGAAGCCGATGTTTTAACGGCTGAATATGGTGATGAAAAAACAGGGTCAGGTTCTATCACGCGATTGATTGCCGAAGGGAATGTGAAGCTGGTTTCCGGCGAAAACACAGGCTTTGGAGATCGTGCCGTTTACGACACGCTCAGTGGCAAAGCGGTTCTAAGTGGAAAGGACGTAAAGGTCATAGGGCCCAACCTAAACATCGCGGCCAAGGATCATATTGATTATTACGCCAAGGAAGGCCGAATTGTTGCAACAGGTCGTCCGCTGGTGACCCAAGTAGACAACACACTTGAGGCAGATACCATCACGGCGTGGATCTGGATGAGTTCTGATACCCCTCCTTCTAACCAAAACGCCCAGAGTCTTAAAAAAGCCGAAGCGGATGGGAATGTTGTTATTCAGAGCGGAGAAGAAACCTCAACCAGTCAGAAAGCCTTCTATTACGGGGATAAAAACATAGCCGAACTCATCGGGTCCGTTAAAATTGCCAGAGGCCCCAATCGGGTTGAAGGCGATAAGGCTGAATTGGACCTCACCACGGGTATCAGTAAAATTGTTGGGACGGAGGGAAAATCCGGACGTGTTAAAGG
>JAGOQV010000092.1 GCA_018063145.1 Alphaproteobacteria bacterium | reverse complement strand
GGACGGGACGAGTACGGGAAGACATGAAGAAAAGTCAGGTTACACTCTTCCACCAAGCGAAGTGTATTTTCAAACATCTCTTCCGTTTCGGTTGGAAAGCCCGCGATAAGGTCCGCACCAAAGACAATATCGGGGCGAAGGCTTCTCGCTCTCTCGCACATTTCAATGGCATCTTGCCGCAAGTGGCGGCGTTTCATCCGCTTGAGGATCATATCATCCCCTGCCTGCAAGCTCAGGTGTAAATGCGGCATCAAACGGGGCTCGTTGGCAATCAAGCTCCATAAATCCTCATCCATTTCGACAGGATCAAGGGAGGAGAGCCTCATTCTCGGAAGATCAGGAACAGCTTCAAATATTTTGGTCATCATATAGCCAAGGTCTGGTTCTCCGACCAAATCCTTGCCATAGGACGTTATATCCACGCCCGAGAGAACGACTTCCTGATAGCCGCTCTCGACCAATCGCCCAATCTGAGCGCAAATTTCCTCAATCCCGACCGAGCGCGAGTTTCCCCGCCCGTAAGGAATAATGCAAAACGTACAGCGGTGATCGCACCCGTTTTGAACTTGAACAAAGGCGCGGGTATGACCTTCAAATCCTTCGAGCAAGTGTCCGGCGGTTTCCTTGACCGACATAATATCGTTAACCGCCATCTTGACTGCGTCTTTGACCCCCCATGTTTCGGCCTTGAGTTTCAAATCATTGCCAATCACGCGGTCCACCTCGGGAATCGCCGCATAGACTTCGGGGCTGATCTGGGCCGCGCATCCCGTCACAATAATCTTGGCTTCTGGATTTTCGCGCTTAGCCCGCCGAATAGCCTGCCTCGCCTGACGCTCCGCTTCCGCTGTGACGGCGCAAGTATTCACAATAATGGCCCCTTCCATCCCCGCATTGCGCGCATGGGTTTTCATGACTTCGCTCTCATAAACATTGAGGCGACAGCCAAAGGTTAAGACTTGCGGATCTTTTTCCTTGCTCATTACCTAAACTTCATGGCAGATATTGCCGAGAAATACAAATGGGTTATGATAAATAACAAGATTTTTAATTAAAAAGAGGCCTTTTATGAGTTTATCTAGTTTTTTCACGAGGATAGTTTCACCAAAGCCAAAAGCAGAGCCTCCGGCCCTTATCCCCTATGCGGATATGCAACGAGTTTTTCAGTTTTTCAATCCCGAACTATATTTCTCTGAAGATAACGCCTCCCGCCATTCTGTGACACGCGCCATTCCCCACGGCTGTTTCAGCCCATCTCTTGAATCCCCTTCTCCCTTTTCCAACCCCAACGTTTCTTTTCCCAGAACGGGGTGTTTCTGTAATATGTATGGCGAAACGGCCATATTTGGCGAATACTCGGTCCCTGACGAAAAAGGATCCTCAAAAGATCATCTCTATATTTTTCTTGGCCATGCAGACGACAAGGCCATAACTCCTTATTTTTTATTTTTAGGAGAGTATGTGACGGATAAAATTTCCAATCTCTCCCTTCTGCCACATCATGTTTATCTCCAGCCTGTGTGCGGTATTCGCGCCTCTGTTCCCGATGGGCTTGCCATGGCTAGTCAAGTTTTTGTGTCCATCTGCGCCGGTGTGCAGGTTAATATGGAGAACATCTACCTCCGGCATTTTAACTTACCCAAAGAACAGCAAGCCGATATGTTCGCACAGATTGCCAAAAGAAGAATCAATCTGGATACGCTGAAGGAAGACATTAAGCAGATCCAAAACGCTGCTTCCCTTTCGTCCATGGCTCTTTCTCCCGAAAGGAAGCTATGATAGGGTAGAAAGGTAAGTAAGCCTTTGTTGGATAACCTATGACTGACCAGCCTTCCCCTCCCCTGCCCGAGCTTGACGCCGATGCCGTGATCGCGTGGCTGAAGGCACATCCAGATTTCCTACAAAAGAACCCCGAAGCGTGTGACCTTCTTACACCGCCCAAGGTTCATAGCGGTCGGAAAGTCGCTGACTTTCAATCCTACATGATAGAGCGGCTTAAATCCGATAAAGACGAAGCTATTGAAACGGCCCGCGAGGTTGTCGAAACCGCCCGCTATAATATGAACAACCAGACGCGCATTCACCGCGCTGTTTTGCGTTTGTTGGAAGCCCAAAGTTTTGATGAGTTCATAGACACCCTTACCCACGACCTGACGGCTCTTTTGGACGTAGATATTACAACTCTCGTGGTTGAAGCCGATGGCCGCGACATTCCTCATATTCACACCAACGGCATTCGCGTGGTTCCCGAAGGGACGCTGGATAACTGGCTGCGAGGGAAACATATTCTCCATCAATCGGATATTTCAGGGATTGAGGCCATTTATGGTGCGGGGGCGGCTCTTGTCCGCTCTCAGGTTTTAATCCGCGTGGATATTTCTCAGAACACACCGCCAGCCATCATCGCCTTTGGGTCGCGTGATCCGAACCTCTTTCACCCGGGACAAGGAAGCGAACAAGTTTCTTTTCTAGCCCGTGTTGTCGAAAGGCAGTTTCGCACATGGCTCAGCGTATAGAATTTCTGGATGCGTGCGCGCCCGATCTGGCCAAAGCCGTAGCCGACTGGCAATCATGGCTGAAATTTGAAAAGAATCTCTCGCGCCATAGCTTTCGTGCCTATACCGCCGATGTTGGACAATTTCTTTCTTTTCTTTCACAACATAATGAAGAGTCAATCAGTCTGAATCATCTCTCGGATGCAACTCTCGCCGATTTCCGTTCATGGTTATCGCGTAAAAGCATGGATGGACTCTCGGCTTCTTCTCGTGCCCGTTCCCTTTCCGGTGTAAAGAATTTTCTGACCTATCTTGATAAACAAGGCATCATGCATAATGCTGCCATCCGCATTGTCCGCACGCCGAAACTTGCCCATAAACTTCCCCGCCCAATGGAAATCCCTCAAGCCTTTCGCTTGGTAGAAAACCAAACCGATGATGGATGGGTCTCTCTTCGCAATCAGGCTTTATTTACTCTGCTCTATGGCTGTGGCCTTCGGATTAACGAAGCCCTATCCCTCAACATCGCAGACCTCCCGCGTGAGGGATTCTTGCGCGTGATGGGGAAAGGACAAAAAGAAAGACAGGTTCCGGTTCTGGCCATCGTTGAATCTGTCCTCAGAAAATATCTTGAAAAATACCCTTCTTCTCTTTTGCCTGAGAGCCCTTTATTCGTAGGAGAGAGGGGGAAGCGCCTCAATCAGGGAATTGCGCAAAAGGCTCTGCGCGATGTGCGCTCTAGCCTCAACCTTCCAGAGACAGCGACGCCGCACGCTCTACGCCACAGCTTTGCAACGCATCTCTTGCAAAATGGGCTGAACCTGCGGGAAATTCAGGAACTCTTAGGCCATGCCTCGCTCAGCACGACCCAGCGTTATACGGAGGTCAACGCCGATGAGCTTATCAAAATCTACCAAAAAGCTCATCCGCGATCGAGAACCGAATAAAAGACGCGCAAATTTCCGTTGCGCACGCACAAAGACGGAATCGAAACACAGCTTGCGCAGTTGGCAGCAGAAACAGCATCAACTCCGGTTTCAAACATATTCACCATGTCGCCGGCCTGATTGGGAATCGTTGTGCTTCCCGTCAGTTGTTTGTTGAGAGATTGGCATACATTTTCAGGGACGCGGACCAACGCCAGAATAATTTCATTGCCGCTTCCCCCCACCCCGTCAATGGCGTTACGCAAGAAAGCCCAACTGGTTGCCGTAGCCTCGGTCTTGTCATCAAGAGTTGCCCATACAGGAACATAGGTGATTTTTCCGCCGCCAGAATGAAATATCTTGGCATTGACAGGCGCGGTATCAAAAGCCAAATCGCTGGGCAGCATAAAATCGATTGCGCTCCCCGCTATGCCGCTGAGTTTCATTTCTTGCACGCCGCCTTGTAGATTACGGGAGAAATCCAGAATTTGCGTGACTTCAAGGCGGGCTTTTTCGTCTTGGATCATCGACGTATCCCCTGCGCCGATATTGATGCTCTGGCTCACGGCGTAACTAACCGCCGCAAACAGGACAATCCCGATCAGGATGTAAAAGAAAACCGATCCGCGCTGACATTCCCGATTTACCATTCAGATTTTCTCCCTAGATATGAATCGGGCGGCCAAGAACGGCCAGAGCCGCCTCTTTCACCGTTTCTTCCAAAGTTGGGTGCGCGTGACAGGTCCGCGCTATGTCCTCACTGCTCCCGCCAAATTCCATCACCGCGACAACTTCGGCAATCAAGGTTCCCGCTTCTGGTCCGATGATATGCACGCCAAGAACGCGGTCTGACTTCGCATCCGCCAAGATTTTGGCGAAGCCTTCAATCGCATTCATCGCCCTTGCGCGTCCGTTGGCACTAAAAGGAAACTTGCCAACCTTGTATTCTATCCCTGCGGTTTTGAGCTGCTCCTCGGTCTTGCCGACACTGGCCACTTCCGGCCATGTATAAACGACACTGGGGATGAGGTCATAGTCAATATGCCCGCTTTGCCCCGCTAGGATTTCAGCAAGAACAACTCCCTCATCTTCCGCTTTGTGTGCGAGCATCGGGCCAATAATGACATCCCCAATCGCATAAATCCCCGCAACATTGGTTTGAAAATGACCATCGGTTATAATCCGCCCTCTATCGTCCTTTTGGACTCCTGCATTTTCAAGCCCCAACCCATCGGTATAGGGTTTGCGCCCCACAGCCACGAGGACAACATCAGCCGTCAACTTTTCCTGTGCGCCGCCTGCGGCTGGCTCTAAAACCAGATCAACACTCTTGCCATCTGACTTCGCCGAGGAAACCTTGGTCCCCAGTTTGAATTCAATTCCCTGTTTGGTGAGAATTTTTTGAGCTTCTTTGGAAACTTCTCCATCCATCCCGGGCAAAATGCGGTCCAAATATTCAACGACCAAGACCTCTGCCCCAAGGCGTTTCCAGACGCAGCCGAGTTCAAGCCCGATGACACCGCCCCCGATCACCACGAGTTTCTTGGGAACTTCGGACAAAGTGAGGGCTCCGGTTGAGGAAACAATCCTCTCCTCATCAAGCGAAATTCCCGAAGGAACAGCCACATCCGACCCTGTCGCCACCACAATATTTTTGGCTGCATAAATTTGCCCGCCGACTTCGATCTGACCTGCGGCAACAATTTTTCCTGCCCCCTTGATCCAATCGACTTTATTCTTTTTGAACAGATATTCGATTCCCTTGGTGTTGGATTCAACCACCTTGTCTTTATGGGCCATCATCGTGGGGAGATCGAGCCGAACCCCTAAAATCTTAACGCCAATCGCCGCCACGGAATGCGTGACTTCGTGATACTTCTCGGAGGCAAACAGCAAAGCTTTTGAAGGGATACAGCCGATATTCAGGCACGTTCCGCCCAAGGTCTCCCGTTTTTCAACACAGGCGGTTTTGAGCCCAAGCTGCGCACAGCGAATGGCGCACACATACCCGCCAGGGCCAGATCCAACCACAATGACATCATAAGAAGCAGCCGACATGAAAAATCCTTTGACCAGAAGACGTTAGAAGAAAAATCCTTCTCAGCTATAACCGGAATTCCCCCTGCCAACAAGGCAGAGGACACGCCGAGCCAAATAAGTTGTGATTATCTCAAGAAAAA
>JAGOQV010000091.1 GCA_018063145.1 Alphaproteobacteria bacterium | reverse complement strand
AGGTTCTTGGAGAGTTCTTTGAGTTCGGAGCCATTGATGGCTTTTTCAATCTGTTTTTTAATTTCCTCGAACTTGGCATCCTCCCGTTTACGAACTTCTTCTTGAAGCTGTTCCTCCGACATTTTATTGGGGTCGGCTTGTGTTGGGGAGGGGGGGGTGTCGCTGGGAGTCATGGCTGAGGTGTCGTTCACACGCGCACCGTCCGGAGAAACAGTCATCCCACCCATCACACCGCCAGCTCCACTGGTAGCACTCGAAACCTCCATTGGGGTGGGATCGAAATATTCAGCAATTCCTTTTCGTTGTTCTTCGGTTGTGGCGTTGAGTAACCACATCAGGAGGAAGAACGCCATCATAGCTGTCACAAAGTCAGCATAGGCAACCTTCCATGCACCGCCGTGGTGGCCATGTCCGCCTTTTTTTATTTTTTTGACGATAATGGGAGCTTGGCTGTCAGTTTTTTTATTGGCCACGATCTACTTCCTTTCCACCTTAGCTAGGGGTGGGAAGCGTATTCAGTTTTTCTTCCAGTTCTTGGAAGCTTGGCTGAACATCATGAGGCAAAAATTTGCGGGCGAATTCAACCGCAACTTGAGGAGCTGTTCCTTGCAGGAAGGCAAGAACGCCAAGTTTAAGGCATTTGTAATACATGACTTCGGTTTCAGCGCGGCCTTTCATCGCACCAGCAATCGGTCCGACAAGCCCATAGGAGAGCCAAACCCCAAGGAAAGTCCCCACCAAAGCAGCTCCAATCATAGCCCCTAACACTTCGGGAGGTTCGGTAATAGAGGCCATCGTTTTAATAACCCCCAAAACGGCAGCCACAATACCAAGAGCAGGAATCCCATCAGCCATTGTTTGAACAGCGTGGCCCGGGTGGTTGTGGTGAGTTTCAATGGTGGTGATTTCTTCGTCCATCAAGGCTTCGATGGTCAGAGGGTTATCATTGCCGAGCGAAATAATCCGCAAGTAGTCGCACAAAAATGTAACGGCGTGGTGGTTATGAGCGAAGCTGGGAAAATTGTTGAACAACGTACTGTTGTGCGGGTTTTCAATGTGAGCTTCAATTGAAAGCCATCCTTTCGAGCGCACCAGCTTAAAGAGCGAGTACATCATACTCAGCAATTCCATGTAATCGTTTTTGGAATAGGCCGAAGGTTTACCGATGGACTTCATGTAGGAAATTGTTTCTTTCACTACACTGGTTGGGTTCGACACGATAAACGCAGCAATGGCACTCCCGAAGATGATGATAAGCTCACCGGGCATTGCCGCGCCAATGGTTCCCAAGATGTGGATGTAGTGTTCAAAATGGAAGTGCATGGCGACCAGCAGGCCGCCAAATGTACAAACCAAAACAAGAACCAAACCGGCAAACTTCATGACGCGCTACTAGCTCACAGGATTAAACAACGGGGACTCCTGCCCTTATGGTGCAGTCTGCCACGGACGCAGTTAATGGGGGTTTAATCGGTTATAGAAAACGCAGAAAGAAAGAGAGAAAATGTCCTCCAATTGTGAAGGAAATGAGAGTGAAATACAATCCGTTATAGATTTTTTCCAATAACTTTAAGGGGTTTTTATTTACCTGAAGATTTTAAGCACTGTCAGTATGGGCTTAACGCCTTTTAGTAAATTTCCAAGTCCCTCATCGCTTTGCGAGTAGATGTCGATTACAACTGCGAGAACGGCAAGTAAGGCAACTGAACAAAGGATGAGTACCGATTTTGTGGTATCTGACATCATCTTTTCATTTCTTGGATGTAGTTTGCAGCATCCAAAGCTGCATAGGTGATGATACCGTCTGCGCCAGCCCGTTTGAACGCGAGCAGCATCTCCATCATGGCAGTTTGTTCGTCAATCCAGCCATTCTGGGCGGCGGCCTTTATCATGCAGTATTCACCGGAGACGTTATAAACAAAGGTGGGCATCTGAAAAGTGGATTTGACACGGTAAAGAATATCAAGATAGGCAAGGCCTGGTTTTACCATCACCATATCCGCCCCTTGGTCAATATCAAGGGCGACTTCGCGCAAGGCTTCCTCGGCATTGGCGGGGTCCATTTGGTAGGTCTTACGGTTTTTGGGGCCTTGCCCTTGACCTAAAGAACAGCCAGCAGCATCACGAAAGGGGCCATAAAATCCCGAAGCGTATTTGGCGGCATAGGCAAGAATGGCTGTACGGGAACATCCGCTACTGTCGAGAGCGTCGCGGATAGCGGCGATCTGGCCGTCCATCATGCCGGATGGGGCAATGACATCGGCTCCGGCCTCGGCAGCGGTTACCGCTTGGCGTGCAATATTTTCAATCGTGCGGTCATTATCTACATCGTTGTGGATATGATCAATTGGGCCGCAATGGCCATGATCGGTGTATTCACAAAAACACGCATCGGCCATTATGATAAGGTCTGGGCAAGTGTCTTTTGCGCGTTTGACCATGCGGTCTAGCAAGCCGCCTTTGCGGAACGAATCGGTTCCTTCGTGATCCTTATGGTTTGAAACGCCAAAAAGCATAACGGCGGGAACTTTGGCGGCATCAACCTGTTTCAGAAGGCTCTCCATACTTTTTTCGCTTTGGCGAAAAACCCCGGGCATGGAAGAAACAGGGGTTGGTTCACTTATCGATTCATCAACAAAAATAGGGAGAATTAAATCATCCGTGTGCAAGCGATGTTCGCGGACAAGGCGGCGCATGGTTTCGTTGGTGCGCAGACGTCGCGGACGGTGAATGAGATTGGGGTCGTCTAGGTGTGAACACACCTTAGATTCAACAGGTTGGCCTTTTACGAAATTTGTAATCGTCATCACAGACTCCCATCATTATTCTTGATGGTTTCTGATTTAGGCTATTCTATGAGAAATGTCAAAACGGGCGAAAAATTAAGCCTTTTCCTTTTCTTTGGCGGCTTTTTGGTCCCGTTCTTTCAACCAGCGGCGAACAGCCGCTACGCCGTGCTTTTCATGGCTAAAGCGTTCCGGAGCCAGATCAGGAATCTGGTGGAGGTCGTGAGCAGGAATTTCCGTACAATTTTTGTCAAACTGGCGGATGAAATGGCGAACGCGGGGCATGATTTCATGTTTCCACTTCCGGCCATTGAAAATCCCGTAGTGACCACAGCCAAGTTGGAAGTGGTGGTACTGTTTCGACTGGGCCAAAGAGTAACACAAATCATGTGCGGCGGTTGTTTGACCGCGTGCGGAAATATCATCTAGTTCACCTTCAATGGTGAGCAGGGCCGTGCGTTCAATCTTGCTGGGCAAGACATCATGCAAACGATCAGTCAGCGGGTCCCGCCATTTCATCTGCGATTTTGGCAACAGGTGACGTTGGAACACCACATCAACGGTCTGGAGGTAAAATTCGGCTGGCAAATCCATGACCGCAAGATATTCGTCATAGAATTTGCGGTGAGATTCAGCAGAATCTCCATCACCTTGCACAAGGTGTTTGTAAAATTGCATATGAGAGCCGACGTGGCGATCTAGGTTCATAGACATAAATCCACTTAATTGGATAAAGCCCGGGTAAACGCGCCGAAAAGCCCCGGGGTAATAGGCGGGGACATCAGCGATAACAGTATTCTTGAACCACGACAAAGGCCGCTCTTCAGCGGTTTGAGTCACTTGAGTTTTTGAAATGCGGGTGTCAATGGGCCCTCCCATGAGGATCATGCTCAAGGGCTGGTTAGGGTCCTTTTCTGCGGCCATCAACGAGACAGCGGCCAAAGTGGGAACAGCAGGTTGGCAAACCGCAATAACGTGCGTATTTGGCCCTAGCAGACTCAGAAACTGGCGGATGTAGTTAATGTAATCATCAAGAGTAAAGCTGCCCTCCTTGAGAGGAATCATCCGCGCATCAATCCAGTCTGTGATGTAAACATCATGGTGGGGAAGAAGGGCTTCAACGGTTCCCCGTAGCAATGTCGCAAAATGTCCTGACATAGGGGCGACAATCAAAACTTTTGGGTCTGTACGTTTTATACGGCGCTTAAAATGCAGCAGATTGGCAAAAGGTTTCTCAACAATAAATTCTTCAACAACCTCAATTTTTTTACCGTCTATATGCGTGTAGGGCAGTTCAAAACTTGGTTTTCCAAAGCGGCTGGTCATCCGTTCAAAAACTTCAGCTCCTGCTGCGATGGTTCGTCCGGCCTGTGTATAGGACATCGGGTTGAGAGGGTTTCGGAAAACCGTCCGCATAAGCTCTGCCCCAATACGGGCGGGGGTCAAAACAGCGTGTTGCAAGTCATATAAATGGTAAATCATAGGGAAATCCTTCCTGTCCGGAATTTTACAGTAGAGGACGGGGGTTAATTTTTCATTAGGAAGCCCTGAGTGAGCCAAGTATGATTGTATCCTGTTTTTTATCCTTTGCCCATGCGTCCTGTTCAAAATGTTGATTGAATCTTTTCTAGCACAGATTGCAAGTCCAGAGCGGATTGGTTCGGCTCTTCTTTGTGTCCTGATTGCGAGTGTAGGAGGATTTTTCCTAAAACTAGGCTCTGGCAATGCGGTGCCGGTACTTTGGCAAATTCTGGATCGCATCATCGGAAGCGTGGCACGAAAGTCTTATAATACAGAACGCTCTTTTTCTTCTCTGGCGTTTCGCGGCGGTTTTTTTGTCAGTCTTTATATAGTGCTTGCGCTGGTCCTTGGAGGGCTTGCGGTTCAGTTGGTTCGGTATTTTCCTCTGTTCGGATTGCTAGAACCTGTTTTGCTCATGGTTGCCCTTTCGGGCGGAGCGGTCTGGTCGGCGATGCTCACTTTGTATAGAGCTCTTGCGGTAGAAAAAAAATTAACCAAAGGAAGTTTTTATCCCATTGCCGTTTCAACTCGTACGGATTTGAACTCGACAGATCATTTCGGAATTACGCGAGTGGGAATTGGTTTCATGGCTTTGACTTTCAACCTTGGACTTGTTGCTCCGCTGTTTTGGTATTTGCTGTTTGGGCTGCCCGGGGCCTACTTGTATGCAGCGGCGGCGGCAGCGCGCTGGGGATTGGCCAAAGAAGGCTTTGCCAAAGGGATGGGGGACATGGCTTTGAAATTAGAGGCCATGTTGGGTTACCTTCCTCACCTGTTTGCCTCTTTCTTGATGATTTTTGCGGCGTTGTTTACTCCCACGGCGCGCTTAACCCGTGCGGTTATGGGATGTTTCAGCTCAACAGGTCGAGCCCCCTATGCGCAAGGCGGAGCCATTCTAACAGCCGTGGCATGGGCACTTGATATTTCACTCGGCGGGCCGGTCCAAGACTTGGAAGGAAGCGTTCTCAAGCGCGATTGGGTTGGTCCGAAAACGGCCACAGCAAAAATCGATCGCGGCCATTTGCGGCGGGCAATTTATCTCAGCGTCATGGCTTATGTTCTGACGGTTGCCTCGCTTATTGCCGGTCTGTTTGTCTGGCGAGTGCTCACAATTTAGGCTCGTTTTCCGATGCGTTTTGCTTCCAGCAAGGGAGCCAAATATTTCCCCGTATAGCTTTTCTTCACTCCGGCAATATCTTCGGGGGTTCCGCTGGCGATGATTTCTCCTCCTCCTGCGCCGCCCTCTGGGCCAATATCCAATATCCAGTCGGCGGTTTTTATGACGTCCAAATTATGTTCGATCACCACAACGGTATTGCC
>JAGOQV010000090.1 GCA_018063145.1 Alphaproteobacteria bacterium | reverse complement strand
AAAGCTTCAGGTTTTTTTTGCAACTGGGAGACCAGTTTTTCTGCGAATGACTGAATTTCGGCAGGCTTCTTTCCCTCCATAAGAGGCAAAAATATCTCGGAAATTTTGTATTGAGGTTTGCCAATATTGGCACGCAGCTGCTCAAGTTCGGAGTCTACATCTGCATCACTCACTTCAATTTGGGGGCGAATCTTTCTTTGCACCACCTTTGTCCACGCAATTTGAGCACGGATTTGATCTTCCATTGTTCCAACGCGAATCCCGCTTGTTTCGAGCATTTTGCGGAAATCTTGCGGAGACACCTTATTTTGGTCAGCAATGGATTTGAAGCCTTGAGCAATTTCTTCTTTGGTAACTTCAATTTTCAGACGATTTGCTTCTTGCATTTTTATTTCTTCTTCAATCAGCATATCTACAATCTGGGGGCGCAATTTTGCCATTAATTCTGGTGTACGCGGCAGACCCGTTGAAGCAGCAATCAGATCATGTCGCGCCATCAGATCGGATTTTGTTACGACATCCTGATTAACCACTGCGGCAATTCCCTCTTTACCGGCAGCAAGCGCAGGAGAGTTTGTCCAACACAAGCCCACTCCTATCAGAAAAAGAGCCAGATATTTTTTCATGTTTGATGAATCCTTTTTCAAAGCAGATTCGCCCCCGGGAATGTAACGAGACAAGTACCCGGGTAATATAGAATGAAGAGCCGTTGGCACAAGGCCCAGATCAGAAAGAGTCAGGGATCCTTTTGTTACCACGTTATCTGTTTGCAAACTGATAAGCTGGTCGCTGGTTAAAAGGGGTTTGGGAAACAAAGAAAAAATTACTGCCTGTGCCCGTGCCAGCCCCCACGGTATGGGCAGTAAAAATTTTGGTGTTTTGGTAATAGAAAAAATCTGTTCATACACCTGACGAAAAGTCAAAATCTCTGGTCCAGCCAATTCGTAAACGCGCCCGCGTGCTTCTTCTTGAACAGCCGCTTCAAAGACGGCTTCTGCAACATCGCCTACATAAACGGGTTGGAACTTAGTCTTGCCCCCTCCAAATAATGGAAGGAATGGCAATAGGCGGGACAGACGGGCGAACTGGTTGAAGAAATTATCTTCGGGACCAAAAATAACACTGGGACGCAAAACAGTCGCTGATGGAAAAGCTTTATGAAGGGCCTCTTCTCCAGAAAGTTTGCTTTTGGCGTATTTTGAGGCCGATTCGTTAATTCCCAACGCCGATATATGAATCAAGGTCCGCACTTTGGCGGCAGCACAGGCTTGCCCAATCCATGCCGGATATTCGGTATGCAATCGTGCAAAGGTGTTTTTTCCTTTTTCAAACAGGATACCAAGACAGTTGACAACAATGTCAGAGCCAGAAACCAATCTTTCTATTTGCGCAGCAGATCCGTACTCTCCGCGAATCCCCACGATTTGCCCAACGCTGCCGTGGGTTTTCAAGAAATAGGCTCGCTGGGGGTGTCTTGTGACGACTCGAACCGAGGCTCCTGCTGCGGCTAGCCGCGACACAACATACCGCCCGACAAAACCAGTTCCGCCAAAGACAGTGACCACTTGGCCATGAAGGGGTAGAGATAGAGACATCTGGGAACTCCTTAAAATATCCAGTTCTGACTATACTAACTGGGCCCTTGATACAAAAGAGCAAAATCAGTCTTCCAGCTTCACAAAACTGTCAATAACCCGCTTGGTTGTTCCGTCCTTAAATTTAATGTCCAGTTTGTTGCCAACAATATGGACAACTCTACCTGTCCCGAACTTTTCGTGAGAAACCGCACTTCCCACCTTAAACCCATGGGGGTTTCCCGAAGCCATTCGTATGGGAGGGGAGGAAAGAACCTCGGGGGCAGCCCGTTTGGGCGTAAACCCTGAGGAATCCCAATGAACAGATCGTCCCGGGTTATACAAACCAGTCTCTGCGGCTACTTCAACATGGGCTTCAGGCAGTTCGTCCACAAAACGAGAAGGAATGGCGTTAATCCAATTGCCGTACATTCGTCGGTTGGCGGCATAGGACACAAAAGCTCTCTTGCGAGCTCGCGTCAATCCGACATAGGCAAGACGGCGTTCTTCTTCGAGTCCAGAAAGACCAGTTTCATCCATTGTTCGTTGTGATGGGAAAAGGCCTTCTTCCCATCCCGGGAGGAAAACCGCATCAAACTCTAACCCTTTGGCCCCGTGAAGAGTCATTAAGGATACATAATCTTCGTCAATCGCAGCATTCTGGGTTTCCATGACAAGAGCCACGTGTTCCAAAAAGGCTGGAAGACTTTCAAATTCTTCCATGCCCGCGACCAGTTCTTTCAGGTTCTCCACTCGCCCTGCTGCCTCTGGAGATTTGTCTGTTTGCCACATAGCCATATAGCCAGACTGATCGAGAATCTGCGCTGCCAGATCGGTATGCTTCATCGTTGGCAACAAAGATCCCCATCTTGCAAAATCTTGCAGCAAGTTTTGTAAAGTCGCACGAACTTTTGGCCGCAATTCATCCGTTTCGCACAGCTCGGCGCAGGCTTGGAAAAGACTCATTCCCCTTGGCCGTGAAAGCGCGTAGAGCGTTTGGATTGTACTCTCTCCAATTCCGCGTTTGGGAAGGTTGATAATCCGCTCAAACGCCAAATCATCGGCATTTTGAACCACAACCCGAAAATAGGCCAAGGCATCTCTGATTTCTTGCCGTTCGTAGAAACGAGGCCCCCCAAAAACCCGATACGGCAACCCAAGTTGCAAGAACCGCTCTTCGAATTCACGCATCTGGAATCCTGCTCGCACCAACACGGCCACTTGACGCAAGCTCCATCTCTTTTGCTGCAATTGTTCAATTTCTTCGGCAACCCATCGTGCCTCAGCTTCACCGTCCCATAGCCCCCGCAGCAAGATTTTTTCGCCCGAATCCCCTGCACACCACAAGGTCTTGCCCAATCGTCCCGCATTGTTGGCGATTACTCCGCTGGCGGCTGCCAGAATATGGCCTGTCGAGCGGTAGTTCTGTTCAAGCCGGATTGTTTTGCACCCGGGAAAATCTTTCTCAAAACGCAGGATATTTCCGACTTCAGCACCTCTCCATCCATAAATGGATTGGTCATCATCCCCCACGCAACACAAGTTCCCGCTTCCTTGCGCAAGCAAGCGAAGCCATAAGTATTGAACCACATTTGTATCTTGGTATTCATCAACCAGAATATAGCGGAACTTCTTGTGATACTCAGCCAAAATATGGCTGTTTTGAGGGGAACGCAGAATACCGATCATATGCAGCATTAAATCGCCAAAATCGCAGGCATTGATAGTTTTCAACCGGTTCTGATACGTTTGATAGACAGAAAGCATCTTGCCATCGGCAACCTCCCCTGCATCTTTAGGACCGAGATCATCGGGCCGGAGTCCTCGATCTTTCCAGCGTTCAATCACACTGAGAACCAGCTTGGCCGGCCATTTTTTGCTATCAACGTTCTGCGCTTCCAAAATTTGTTTCAGCAAGCGGAGCTGGTCATCCGAATCCAGAATACTGAATTGAGGGGTCAGACCAACCAAATCCGCGTGACGGCGCAGCATACGGGCGGCGATGGCGTGGAAAGTTCCCAACCACCACCCTTCAACTGGTTGACCGCCGAGTAGCTTTGAAACCCGCTCTTTCATCTCCAAAGCGGCTTTGTTGGTAAATGTGACCGCTAAAATTTGCGATGGGTAAGCTTTTCCACTTATCAGAAGATGCGCCAATCGCGTTGTCAAAACACGGGTTTTTCCCGTCCCCGCTCCCGCCAAAATCAGAACGGGTCCCTCAAGAGATGTGGCGGCTTCTAACTGAACAGGATTAAGCCCTTGCAGGTAAGGAGGTAAAGAAGAAGTATCGTGGGTTTGGGGAAGAGTCATCAGGGAGCATCTTTCAAGTTTAAGGGCTCTACAATAAAGACTTCTCTGCCCAAAAAGCAAGGGGCCCCAATAGCCCGCCGGCCTACTCACCGCAAGCTTTTTCGAAGTTTTCCTCTTTGCCTGATCTTTGGCCGACCTTATTGAGAAAGGGAGACAACATTAAAGCAGTTTTGAGTGACCGCTAACGTGTCTCCTGTTGAGACGTTGGTGAGAGCCAAACCATCCCATGTGACATCCGCAGCATTAATCCCCGGACCGAGAACAATAAAGTTCGAATACTTATAGGTCCAAGGGATAGGAGAGCCAGGTGGAATCTCATTCGGCAAGACTTCGGCTCCCGCACAATCAACGGTCAAGGTGTCTTTTCCCCACCCTGCCTCAAGAAAGATAAGCGTTCTCCCAGAACCAATGCTTATCTGGTCGTCCCCCGATCCCCCGTTAATCAACCGATTGCCAACCGCGTCTTGAATTCTATCGTTTCCGGGCCCGCCTAAAAGCAAACGATCCTCAGCGGGGCGAGACGCAGGATCAAGTCCTAGCAGATCACAGGTCAATTCATTGTCTTTTTCGTTCCCAATGAGAATGGCCCCCGGGGGAGTTTTATCCAAACAAGACATCTTGCTTATAGAAGAGTCCACGTTTTCTTCTTCAGTTTGGCTGTTTTGAGGAGAAAGTTTGAGAGGCTCAAAAACACGCGTAGCAGAGACTGTTCCTTTAATGCTCAAAAACTGACCAGGCAATTTTCCTTCTAGAACCATTTGAGACAAAGCGGAAACTGTCGCAGCTGCCTGTGGAGGCACGTCTCTTTCGTATCCCTTGTAAAGAGCCAGAGCCGATTCCAACTGAGAAACCGCCATTGCTTTTTGTTGCCTTTGTTCTGGAGTCAGGTCGTTTTCTGCTTCAGTCGGGGCGTTGATAATCTGGTCGGGCGTGGCTCCTTCTGGAAGTTTTGGTTCGGCAAACACAAAAGGCTCAGGGCGATCAGCCTCGAAACGCGCTAACTCAAAGAGAGTAAAAAGAGCGGCGGCGGCGATAACAACGATTAGGATGGTAATAGATTTGCGCATAAAATTAGATCCTAAATATCTTCGGTAAGGAAATCTTCGAACGGGCATTGTACCTGAAAATCCGTCAGGATACTAGGGTGCGTTCAGCAAATATCCTCGGATGCTTTAGGACCGATTTCCTGCAGGCGCGGCAGCGACTTGGTTTCGGCCATTATGTTTCGCTGTATAAAGGGCCCCATCTGCCCTCTCAATCAACTCTTCTGACGTTTTTTCCTTCGAGAATTCTGCAACTCCCACTGACATAGTAATCCGCCCCAAAACCTTACCTGTGCTTCGGTTTATGACATCTTTCCCTGCAACGGCTTTTCTAAGCGCATTTCCAACGATAATCGCGCCGGACAAATCTGTGTCAGGAAGAATAATAGCAAATTCCTCGCCTCCGTAACGCGCAGCAAAATCCTTGCCCTTCAAGCCATCTTTTAGTGTCCGTGCGACAAGACGAAGAACTTGGTCCCCCACTTGGTGTCCAAAGTTATCGTTAAAGGATTTGAAATAATCAATATCAAGCATCAACAAAGTAAACATCCCGTGACGGTGATTGGCATCTTGCAATGTGCGGTCAAGCTCTTCATCAAAACATTTCCGGTTTGCAAGCCCTGTTAGACCATCAGTCATGGCTTCACGGCGGGTATGCTCAAGATCTCGCTTCAATTCATCCATAACTTTATTGGATTCACGCAACCGATCCTCAAGTTCTCGGTTTTGCTCAATCATAGATTTTGTTTTCTTCGACGCTAT
>JAGOQV010000089.1 GCA_018063145.1 Alphaproteobacteria bacterium | reverse complement strand
TTTGGGTTATTCCTAAGTAAATTACATCTCCTTTGTCATCCCCCGAATTTGCAGAGCAAATTCTAGGGGGATCCAGAATCTATCGCTGGATCGCCTTAGAATGCGTAGCCGCATTCAGGCGATGACGAAGGGGCTACTGGCATATTTGTTCATACAAATCGTTCCAGTTCAGGTTTTCTTTTTCTATCAATCTTATTTTTGCACGCCGCGTGTATTTTTTTAACCTCTTTTCCCTATGGATAGCACTTTCCGCATTCTCGCATTGCTCGTACCAGACCAGATTGTGAACATCATATTTTTCAGTGAACCCTTCCGTTACTCCGTTTTTGTGTTCCCAAATCCTTTTCTTTAAGTTTGCAGTTACTCCAATATAGATCGTTCCGTTTTTTTGACTGGCCACTATGTAGACAAAGAACTGCTTTTCCAAATGTTTTTTCCGCCCCTTACTTCACCCCTGTTGAGCCAAAGCCGCCGGCCCCGCGAGAGGTTTCGTCAAGGTCTTCGCAGATATTCCACTGTGCCTGTTCATAGCGGGAAATAACCATCTGCGCGATACGCATTCCGCGTTCGATGGTAAATGGTTCCGCACTGTGGTTGATGAGGATAACTTTTATTTCGCCGCGATAATCAGCATCAATCGTGCCCGGGCTGTTGAGCACAGTCACTCCGTTCTTGGCGGCAAGTCCTGAGCGGGGGCGCACCTGACATTCATATCCAGAAGGAAGGGCGATAGAGATACCCGTGGGCACGATGGCCCGTCCGCCTGCAGCCATAACAAGAGGCTCGTCAATGGCCGCCATTAAATCCATTCCTGCAGATTGCGGAGTTGCATAGGCGGGCAGGGGAAGGTCTTTGCCATGGTCTAGAACTTTGATGGAAACGGTTACAGCTTCACAAGCATTGTCATGGGCGCAGGGCAAAGCGGAAGCAGACGAAATGGACATAGCGCGAGTCTTTCTTTGGTTATAAAAATCATAAAGGAAAAGGCCCTGTACCTTAGCACAGGGCCCTTCCAAAAATCAAAACGCGAGAAGAAATTATTTGGCTTCTTCTTTAACGGCTTCAGCAGCACCTTCAGCGGCTTTTTCTGCGCCTTCAGCGGATTTAGCAGCTTCTTCAGCAGATTTAGCGGCTTCTTCGGCAGATTTGGCAGCGTCAACAGCACCTTCAACAGCAGCTTCAGCAGCAGGAGCAGCAGCTTCGGTTGCGGCTTTAGAAGCGTCAGTTGCAGCGTCGGTTGCAGCAGCAGCGGCGTCCGTAGCGGCAGCAGCAGCATCGGTTGCAGCTTCAGCAGCTTTTTCAGAGACTTGTTCTACAGAGTCAGCGGCTTGTTCAGCCCCCTCGGAGATAGCCGAAGCAGCCTCGCCAGCTGCAGGCATGACGCTATTTGCATCGTCACCAGGTTGTGAGCTTTTGCTCATGATGCCGAAAGCGGCCAAAGCAACAACAACAGCTGCAGCAATGATGGTCAGGGTGGTTTTGTTCATTTTTTCGTTCCTTTTATTCACAGAGTTTCATTATTAGTTACGAGTCTTCAGGGCAAAATCTGAATTTTTGCCAATGTCTTGGACAAAGGCCCTGCTAAAAAACCAGATTCTTGTCATTTTGCAAGTCTTTTTTCCTAATCTTATAAAATAGTTTGGGGTTATTTAGGGCAGAATACCGCTATCCCCTTGAAAGTAAATATGAAAAAAACTTGTGACGGTCTGTTTCAAAGTTTCCATGCTTCGTGAATGGCGGCCACACCAAATGTCAGGTTTGTGTAGTGGGCTTCGTCAAAGCCTGCTTCGAGCAAACGTTGAGCGAGGGTTTCCTGATCGGGGAACGCCCGAATGCTTTCGACCAGATATTGATAACTATCGGCATCATTGGCGATGAGTTTACCCATGCGCGGGATGACGTTGAAGGAATAGAGATCATAAATTTTTTGTAGGGCCTCGGGTTCCACATGACTAAACTCAAGGCAGAAAAACCGCCCCCCGGGTTTGAGGACGCGGTACGCCTCGCGCAGGGCATCATCAATACGGGTGACATTCCGCAAACCAAAGGCAATTGTGTAAACGTCAAAGCTGTTGTCCTTAAAGGGTAGTTTTTCGGCATTGCCAAGGACCCATTCCATCCCTTTTACAATGCCTTTATCAAGAGCGCGGTCTTGGCCGACTTCTAGCATAGAGGCGTTAATGTCGCAGACGGTAATGGGGGCTGCGCCATGTGTGGCTTTATGAATTCGAAAAGCAATGTCACCCGTTCCCCCTGCGACGTCCAGATAGGACAGGCTCGGGCGAGGGTTTATTTCACGAATCAAACGATTTTTCCATAGTCTATGGATGCCTCCCGACATGACATCGTTCATCAGGTCGTATTTTCCCGCAACACTGTCAAAAACGCCCAGAACCATGCGGGTTTTTTCTTGCGGGGAGACGGATCTTCTGCCAAACCATTGGCTTTCGGGGTTACGTTCTGACTGGGCCATGATATGTTTCCTTTTATTTTATAGAATGGATTTAGCACATGAAGCTGTTTAAGGCTATGGCCACAATTGCCGGATTTACCATGCTCAGCCGTGTGGCCGGAATGGTGCGCGATATGCTCACGGCGTCCTATCTTGGCGCGGGACCGATAGCGGATGCTTTCTTTGTTGCGCTTAAACTCCCCAATTTTTTCCGCCGTATTGCAGGGGAAGGAGCCTTCAGCGTTTCCTTTGTCCCTCTTTACTCTCGGATTTTGGAACAAGAGGGAGAGGAAGCCGCAGGCCGTTTCGCCGGACGGACTTTTTCGGTCATGATGGTTGTTTTGTCCCTTTTTACCCTGCTCATGATGGCGGCGATGCCGTGGGTTATCCATGTCATTGCGCCCGGGTTTGAAGAAGGGACGGAAAGATACTCTCTCGCTGTTTTACTCACCCGTTTCAGTTTTCCTTATCTGATGCTGATGTCGTTGGTATCCCTCTTTGGCGGTTTGCTCAATGCGCATCACCGATTTGGACCTTTTGCGGCGGCTCCGATTATTTTTAACCTCTCCTTGATTTGCGCGTTATTGATAGGGGGATGGCTTGCGCCTAGCGCAGGACACGCCATGGCGGTTGCGGTTAGTGTCTCCGGAGTTCTTCAGCTTGCTATGGTGGTTTGGTATGCGCGGAGACACAAAATAAGTTTCATCATTCAAAGACCAAAGCTGGATGAGAAGACACGGCTGCTCTTTCGTAAGATGGGGCCAGGGGTTCTCTCGGCAGGTGTTTTTCAAGTCAATCTGTTTGTGGATATGATGATTGGGTCTTTGCTTCCGGCAGGGTCGATTTCCTATTTGTATTATGCGGATCGATTGAATCAATTGCCACTCAGCATTGCCGGAATTGCAGTGGGAACCGCTTTACTTCCCATGCTGTCACGCTCTTTGGCGGCGGACAATTCCGAAGAAAGCCAATCCCTTTTTAACCGCTCTCTGGAGTTCTGTTTTTTAATAGCCTTACCGGCGGCAGTCGCTTTGCTGGTCGTTCCGCAGCCTTTGGTATCCACTTTGTTTGAACATGGCCAGTTCACGGAAAGAGACGCTTTGACGACTTCCTATGTTCTTATGGGGTATGGCGTTGGTCTTCCGGCCTATATCGCGGGCAAGGTTTTCATGACGGCTTTTTGGTCGTCTCAAGACACAGTCACGCCGGTTCGTGTTTCTATCCTGACTACTTTGCTCAATGTTGTTTTCTGTTTGATGTTTATCGGCTGGTTGGGGGCCCCGGGGATTTCGTTGGCGACTGGGTTGGTGGGATGGGTACAGGTTTACCTGCTCCACAAGCACCTGAAGAGAAAAGACAGTTTGCGTTTTGACGATCGCCTTAGGGAAGTTTTTCCGAAGATTGCTATTTGCTCTTGCCTGATGGCGATTGTTCTGGCAGCTTTGGGGTATGGAATGCGCGATTTCTTTCATGCCTCGCTGGCGTTCAAACTTATTGGCATTGCGGTCCTTCTAGGAGGGGGCGCGATGACCTACGCTATGGCTGTTCATTTCAGCGGCGTATTCAAATTCCAAGACTTAAAGAAATATCTAACGCGGCAGCGAGGAACAAATGACCAAACGAATTCTATCGGGAATGCAGCCGACTAATCGGCTTCATCTTGGCAATTATCTGGGGGCTCTCAAAAACTGGGTCAATTTACAGCATGACGGCTATCAATGCCTTTACTGCGTTGTGGATATGCACGCGATCACCATGCCCTATGACCCATCGACTCTTGCCACGGCGACCCGCGAGATTGCGGCGGCCTATATTGCGGCGGGAGTGGACACCACAAAATCCATCATCTTTCCGCAATCTGCGGTGGGGGATTTGCACGCAGAATTGATGTGGTTGCTGGCAACGATGACACAAATCGGCAAGCTGGACCGTATGACTCAGTTCAAGGACAAGGCGGGCAAAAATGCCGAAAAGGCGGGGTTGGGGCTCTACGCCTATCCGGTTCTGATGGCGGCGGATATTCTTCTTTATAAAGCCACCCATGTTCCGGTGGGTGAGGACCAGAAACAGCATTTGGAACTCGCTCGGGATGTGGCCTCGACTTTCAACCATCGTCACAAGGTGGATTTTTTCCCGTTGCCTGAGCCTCAAATACTGGGTGAGGCCACGCGGGTTATGTCGCTGCGCGATGGAACCCAGAAAATGAGTAAATCGGCGGAGTCGGATTTATCCCGCATTAACCTGACGGATGATGCCGATATGATTGCCGATAAAATCAAACGGGCTAAAACAGATCCGGAACCTTTACCGGAAACGGTGGCGGGGCTGGCAGGGCGGCCAGAGGCAGATAATCTGGTGACGATTTACGCGGCCCTGTCGGGTAAGACCAAGGCAGAAATCGTGACTGAATTCGCGGGAAAACCTTTTTCGGAGTTCAAGCCAAAACTGGCTGATTTGACGGTGGCCGAGATTGCTCCGATTGCGGCCAGAATGAGGGAGCTCCTGAAAGACACAGCAGAAATTGACCGGATTTTAGCAGAGGGAGCCAGCAAAGCGCGTGCCATCGCCGCCCCTCATCTGGCCGAAGTGCGTGACCTGATGGGGTTCTGGAAAGGGGGCAGCTGATCCAGACAGCGTTTATTTTGACTCTTTTTCTTTTATGGCATGAACTTTCAGTATGGCAACCTCTCTTCCAGAATACTTCAAGACAGGATCACTCTTTGCTGGCTTTTTCTCTGGCGGGATCGGTGCGTACAACTTGATTATTCTGGGATCTGTTTTTGTGTCGGATGTTCCTGCAAAAATTGTATAGTATTCTTCTCCAAAATTATCACTTTCAAGCAAGGCCTGATCCCAATAGAATTGCAGGTAGATATAGGGGGATTCCTTAATCCTCATAACAACTCCTATGTTTTTTGTACCGCCTTTCTCAAGCACAACAGGAATCATAAATGTACACGGCGATGTTTTAGCACTGCAAGTTTGCAAAGAGGTTTCCTGACCGCTTACCCCTGCCTGCTCAATTTTCATGAAATATGTTTCCGCTCTTGCCGGATGGAGAAATAAGGCCATCACATAAAGAAAGAAAATAGTTCCAAATAACTTTTGCATTTTATATGTCCCTATATTTCCTAGAAAATTTCTTATCTGTGGGATTATATGGGAGTGTCATCGTTGGATCAATGTTATGTTTCGGCGGCATAATTTGAGGAATTGGAACCGTTTTATTGTCAGGTCTA
>JAGOQV010000088.1 GCA_018063145.1 Alphaproteobacteria bacterium | reverse complement strand
TCTTCCCATTGCTCGGAAGGACACATCCCAACCACACTGAACCCGCAATCCACATAATGGATTTCTCCCGTGACGGCTGAGGACATATCCGAGAGAAGATAAACCCCTGTGCTTCCGAGCTCCTCTAGCCCAACCGGACGACGCAGCGGCGCGGTCAAGGTATTGTACTTGAAAGTTTTACGGGCCGAACCAATCGCCGATCCGGCCAGCGTGCGCATTGGCCCTGCTGAAATAGCATTGATACGGATATTTTGAGGACCAAGATCAGCCGCCAAATACCGAACCGAAGCTTCTAATGCGGCTTTGGCCACTCCCATAACGTTATAGTTCGGCATGACTTTCTGGGCTCCGTGATAGGTCAGAGTCACAGCCGACCCGCCCTGTTTCATCAGGGGTACAGCCCGCTTCATCACCGCCGTAAAGGAATAACAAGATACGTTCATGGTATGGAGAAAATTATCCATCGTTGTATCAAGGTAACGGCCTTTGAGCTCTTCCTTGTTGGAGTAAGCGAGGGAGTGAACAACGAAATCAAGTTCTCCCATTTGTTTTTCAATCTCGGCAAAGGAACGATCCAGATTGGCCATGTCAGAGACATCACAATCCACCATTGTTTTGACACCAATTTCTTCGGCGAGAGGCTCCACGCGCTTTCTAAACGCATCGCCTTGATAGGTCAGGGCAAGCTGTGCGCCTTGCGCAGCGCAGGCCTGAGCTATTCCCCACGCGATGGAGTGGTCGTTGGCAACCCCCATAATCAGACCTTTTTTACCTTGCATCAATCCGGTCATTTTCTGCTTCCTACTCTTTATATCCGGCAAAAGCCAATGTGCAGTTTGTCCCGCCAAATCCAAAGCTGTTGGAGAGAATTGTTTTATGCTGAACGTTATCAATCCGCTCTCGTGCAATCGGCATATCTGCGGCTTCAGGATCTATGTTTTCAATGTTAATGCTAGGCGCAATAAAATTGTGATTGAGCATGAGCAAGGAATAGATGGCCTCTTGTACGCCTGTTGCCCCTAGTGAGTGGCCTGTCATAGATTTAGTTGAACTGATTGCGGGAATTTTCTCGCCGCGCCTAGTGAAAACTTCACGAATTGCATAAATTTCCTTCGCGTCCCCAACTGGCGTACTCGTCCCGTGGGTATTGATATACGTCACCGGAGACGTGCAGGTTTCAAGGGCTTGCTGCATACAGCGGGTGGCCCCTTCCCCGTTGGGCGCAACCATATCAGCCCCATCGGACGTTGCACCATACCCAACCAACTCGCCGTAAATTTTTGCGCCTCGCGCTTTGGCATGTTCCAGTTCTTCAAGAACCAGAATCCCTCCGCCCCCAGCGATCACAAAACCATCGCGATCTACGTCATAGGCGCGAGAAGCTTTCTCAGGTGTTTCATTGTACTTGGACGACATGGCCCCCATGCCATCAAAGAGAACAGAGAGAGTCCAGTCCAGCTCTTCGCCGCCGCCAGCAAACATAATGTCTTGCTTTCCCCATGCGATCATTTCTGCCGCATTGCCAATGCAGTGTGCCGAAGTCGAACACGCCGAAGAAATAGAATAGTTGATCCCCTTGATTTTGTGATTGGTGCACAAGGTTGCCGATGTGGTCGAAGACATACAGCGCGGAACCATAAACGGCCCAACTTTCTTGGGACCGCTCTCAAGCGTGATACGTGCTGCCTCAACCTGATTGCGTGTTGATGGTCCACCAGACCCAACAATCGCCCCCGTGCGAGGGTTGCTGACCTGATCTTCGCCAAGTCCGGCATCTTCTATTGCCTGTACCATAGACAGGTGAACATAAGCTGCCGCATCCCCCATGAAGCGAAACAAACGACGATCAATGACCTCACTCAGATTGATTTTGGGCAAGCCATAAACCTGTGAGCGGAAACCTTTGGCCGCGTAATCTTCGGAAAAGGAAATGCCAGATTTTCCTGCCTTGAGAGATTCAAGAACCTCGTCCACAGAATTCCCAATGCACGAAACAATCCCCATACCCGTCACGACCACGCGACGCAGATCTTGCTTTAGAACCATCGAAAGTTCCTTTCTCTCTCTCGGATAAATTTAGTTAGAGGCTTCGCGGATTATCAAACAAACCAACACGAAGGTCCTTTGCTTCATAAATAACTTTTCCATCGGCAATCACCTGTCCATCGGCAATTCCAAGAACGAGGGATCGGTTTATCACCCGCTTGATGTCAAGGCGATACGTCACAAGCTTGGTTTCCGGCAGAACCTGACCCGTGAATTTCAGTTCGCCAAGACCGAGCGCACGGCCCGAACCTTTGGCCCCGGTCCAGCCGAGATAAAAACCGAGAAGCTGCCAGAGCGCATCAAGCCCAAGACACCCGGGCATAACAGGGTCTCCTTCAAAATGGCAGGCGAAGAACCACAGATCCGGTTTAATATCGAATTCGGAAACCAACTCGCCCTTGCCGTGGGCTCCGCCCTCGGTTGAGACCTTCGTAATCCGGTCAAACATCAGCATGGGGGGAAGCGGCAACTTCGCATTCCCGGGACCAAACAACTCGCCATGACCGCAAGAAATCAAATCCTCGCGAGAGTAGCTTTCTTTGGGGGAAAAGTCCCACCCGACTATTGGTTTTGTAGCTGTCATCATAGGCCTCTTTATAAGGCCTTTGGCAGAGTGTTACAAATGGAAATATATTGTTATTTACGGGATTAAAAACCACGCCAAAACGCTTGGTACGTTTCCGTAATTGCCATCATAGCCAGAGGCTTGGCAATGACAGGCGCAATTTCTGGGTTGTCTCCGCCAGCCAAAACCGCGAGCATCCGGCCTGCCGCTTTGGCACACGCCACCGCCTGATCTTTGAGATCGGGCATCGGAATGGCCGAGAAAAACAATTGAGTGTACGGCTCGACCCCTTCAAGCAATTCGGTGGGGGGGTTTAGCTCGCAATCATTCGCGGCCAAACCGAAACGCCAATCGCTCCCAGCTGGAATTCCCATGCGAATCGCCTCATTGGTCATGACGGCAATCAGATCATCCAACACGAAAGAATCGAGGACGGGAACATTTTCTTTGGGGAGTTTTTTGTGAAGCAGATTGTATTTAGCCAACCGCCAACCGGCTGCACCGCTCAGTCCGCCCAAACAATCTCCCAGAGTCCAGCCATCGCGGCCCATCTTTTTTTCAATCAAGACATCGCAGAGTTCTTGGGCTGCAACTTCATAAGACATACAGCGCGTAGCATATTCAATCATCAAGCGGAAAGATTCAGAACGGGGAACCCCTTCCTCTTCCCATGTCACCATCATGTGATGAGCCATGGTCACCAGCATATCGTGAAAAGCAAATTCGCAATCGGCCCAGTCTTCCATTGCCATGCGGGCCAGTTCGCGTCCTCGCTCCGTATAGTAATCAATCTGGTGTGCCTGCAACCCCACCCAAGAAGGGAGAGGCCCTTCGTAAGGATCACATCCAAGCATCACGCTGATCTTGTTCATGCTGGCTTGCAAAGTCTCATCAGGCTCTTCAAAAAAGAAGGCCGTTTCGGTCAAAACTCCCGCCATAACTTGCAGCATGATGCGAACATCCGTCCCTCGATCAGGGACAGCGGCTAATTTGGACAGACTCGATTGGAGGAGGTGCGCGACCTCCACCTTGGCTAGGCTCATGGATGGCATGGTTCCGAGATTCCGGAAATGAGTGAGGTAAGAACGTGTAAGACTTTTTTGTTTTATCTTGGGGATAAAAATTGAATCCCATTGATTCGCAATGCTAATTCAAAATTTCAGACGGGTAAACACCCCATAAAAACTTTTTTTCGACCCAGCCTTCATACGGCGGAAAATCAAGATGACACAGATCTTTATTACATTCCGTAACTTTGGCAATTACCCCAGGGCCGAGCTTCGCAACAGCATGATTTCCCAGCGGACTATCCCACGCTGTCGCAAAAGCGGCGCCAGAGACGAGAACCGTTCGTTGACTGGAAAGCAAGATTCTGTGAACCCAACCAACTGCGCCGTCTTGGTCCCTGATTTTGCGCCACGAATCATATTCATGGATAATTTCAACGGGAAGATCGGCACGTTTGTAAATCCACCGGATTGGATAATCCATAGACGGTCCGGTCCGAACATAGGTGTTGTCCGACTTCAAAACCGCAAATCGTGGCAAGACCCCTCCTGCAACTGTTTTAGCCGGAGGCGCAGCCCCCCTGTCCCCCTTTTCCGCCGCAAAGGCAAGGGAAACGGGGCTGAACAAGCCACTTAGAACGAACAGACCAATCAAAAGAAAACGCAAAAAAAACATGAAAAACTGGACGATAGGGTGATATTTGGCGTAAGAACCAAACCATTATGAAAGAAGCCGACAAAAAAACAAGCCCTCCTTCCTTTTGCCGCATTGCTGTGGCCCCGATGATTGACTGGACGGATCGTCATTGTCGTTTTTTTCACCGCCTACTTGCGCCGCACGCCTTGCTTTACACTGAAATGATTACCAGCTCCGCCATTCTTCACGGAAACCGTGATCGCTTGTTGGGGTTTTCTCCAGCGGAACATCCTCTCACCCTTCAGCTTGGCGGCTCTGATCCTCAAGACCTTGCCTTATGCGCAAAGATTGCCAAAGATTTTGGCTATGATGCCATCAATCTCAATTGCGGATGCCCCAGCGAGCGCGTGCAAAAAGGAAGCTTCGGGGCGTGCTTAATGGCGGAACCGGAACTTGTTGCCTCCTGCATTCAGGCCATAAACGAAGCAAGCGACCTTCCCGTTTCAGTCAAATGCCGGATTGGAATTGATGACTCGGACGATTTCCCTTTTTTGGATCGGTTCATTTCTACTGTGAAAGCAGCAGGATGTGACACGTTCATCATCCACGCCCGCAAGGCATGGCTCAAGGGTCTTAGCCCAAAAGAGAACCGCGAGATTCCCCCACTCCGTTACGATCTGGCCGCGCAGATCAAACAAACTCACCCTGACCTTACCATCTGGCTCAACGGCGGGCTCAAAACTCTCTCGCAAATAGAAGAGGCTCTCGCATCTTTTGACGGAGTCATGATTGGCCGTGAAGCTTATCAAAACCCTTGGTTTTTAGCTGAGATAGAGAATCATTTCTATGGAACGCATCTTCCAAACCGCTTTGACATTGCCCGAAAAATGGCGACCTATATCGGACAGTGCCACACGATTGAAGGAACACCCATCCATTCCATCACCCGCCACATGATAGACCTTTTCAGCGGAGAACGCGGAGCAAGATTCTGGCGACAAAAACTCGGAGCCGAAGCGACACGCGCCGCGTCTCCTCTTTCTTTCATGGAAGATGTCCTGATTCAAATGGACAAAAAGATCAACTCGGAGACGGTCCCGCCGGAAGGGATTTAAGAGCCTTCGCATAAGTCTCCTGATCGAACCGCCCATGCTCTTTCCCTGCGGCAAGCTCTTGAAGGCGCGATGGCCCCGCAGGAGTTTCTTGGGCCGAAGCAGCCCGAAAATCTCCTTTCAACGGAACATTCGTAGAAATAGCAGGATCCAGACACATAGGGTAAGCACCCAAAGGCTGTCTTTCAACTACAGCAGACGGAGTCACAGGAATGGCCCGAGCAGAAGCCGTTACATCCTCCGCGCCTTGCACTCTAAGGGCTGGTGCTTGTTGGGGTTGAGCAGATTGTTGAGCATAGACTGTCGCCGGAGACGGGGCGTACCCGGGAATTTCTCTGTAACTGGTAGGCCTTCCCTGCGGGACATAGACAGG
>JAGOQV010000023.1 GCA_018063145.1 Alphaproteobacteria bacterium | reverse complement strand
CGGCTCTTTCAAACATGGGGCTTAAGAGCGAGGCGTTTCGGGTGGCCAAAAAAGCGGCTGGAGAAAATTATTTTCTGGGAGAAGCAGCTTACCCCTCAATGGAGGTCTATACGAAAGGATTATCGGTCGATCAGGCTTTGGTTCATGCTGTGATGCGGCAGGAAAGTCAATTTGATCCTGATGTGCGCAGTCCAGCAGGGGCTTTGGGGCTTATGCAGATTATGCCAACGACTGCCCAGCACATTGCCGGAAAGCGCGGATGGGATAACCGGACCGAATGGTTAACCTCCCGCCCTCTCCATAATGTCAGGTTGGGAAGTGCCTACCTAAATGACTTGATCGAACGGTTTAACGGAGCTTATCCTTTGGCTATTGCAGCTTATAACGCTGGTCCATCTAGGGTTGCAAATTGGCTTGATGAGTTTGGGGACCCTCGGGCAGGTCAAACAGACTGGATAGATTGGATCGAATTAATCCCAGTCTCGGAAACCAGAAACTACGTCCAACGGGTTATGGAAGGCTATGTTGTGTACCGTGAACACGTAGGTATTCACTCGGCGGAAGTGTCTTTTGTTCCTTCCTCGCCTTCTGCGTTGTAACTATCTGAAAATACTGAGTTATTTCTGCGTTCGGTTTGCGGCGGGAAGGTTAGAGATTATATCCTTTTGGATTAACTCTTTTTCAACTCCTGCGCGAGTAATATAAGAATAGGGGAATATACACAGGGGATCTCAGATGAGGCTTTTGATTGCAGACGACCACTCTTTGTTTCGGGAGGCGATGGCTCTTTATGTTGAGCGGACAAGTCCGGAGGCTGAAGTGATTCTGGCCAAAGATCTTGGGGAAGCGATTGAGTGTGTGGAGCGTGGTAACAAAGCTCCTGATTTGGTCCTTCTTGATTTGAATATGCCCGGGATGAATGGGCTGAAGGGCTTTGCTGAATTCAGGAAAAAATTTCCTGACCTTCCTGCCGCGCTTCTTTCGGGCGTGGCTGAGCCGGAAGATGTTCAAGAAGCAATGGATCTTGGGGCCGTTGGATTTTTCCCCAAAACATTGTCCGGTCGGGCGTTGCTCAAGGCTATCGAACTGGTCATGCTGGGTGAGAAATACATACCCGTTGATACTGTTACAGGCGGTTTGATGCCTTCTTATTACTCGTGGAGCAACTCTCCCCAACCAGTGAAAAAGCTGCCTATTCGGACAGTTGGACCAGCAACGTCTTCACCACCTTCAGGGGTTTCTTTAACACCTCGGGAGCAGGAAATTTTATCTGAACTGTGCCTAGGAAAGACCAACAAGGATATTGCGCGGGATCTCGATTTGCAGCCAGTGACCGTTAAACTCCATGTACGGGGCGTTTGTAAAAAACTGGGAGTGACCAACAGGACACAGGCGGTTATCAAAGCCTTTGAACTGGGCGTTGGAAAGGCTGTGCATTGAAATGGGAGCAGCTTTGGAAACTCTTGATACGGTCAAGATGGCCAGAGATTTGGTCCATGATCTGAATAACTCTCTTTCTTCGATGATTGGGTATGCCGACTTTCTGGTCATGGACCTTGCCGAAGGTACGCCAGAGCGAAAATTTGCCGAAAAAATTCATGAAGCGGGGCTTGAAGCGCAAGAGCGTCTCAACTCCTTTCGCGCCGAGCTTTTGAAACAAGGGACTGGCACATAAGGTTTGTACGGGGCATAATGCCTCTATGGACAGAGTTTCGCGTATTTTATTGCCTTCCGTTATGACATCCCCTGAAGTCAGGTCTCTTTTTGCCGCGCTGGACCCAAGCCAACGCGGAGAGGTACTTTTTGTTGGGGGGTGTGTGCGGGGAGCAGTGTTGGGGAAGTATAACGGCGATATGGATATTGCTACGACCGTGACGCCTGAGGAGGGAATGTCCCTCTTAACAGCCAAAGGGTTTAAGGTTGTCCCAACAGGAATCGAACATGGAACCCTGACGGTTGTGGTGGCGGGCCTTCCTTTTGAAGTTACGACTTTGCGGCGGGATGTTTCAACCGATGGTCGCCGCGCCGTGGTGGCATACACAAAAGACTGGTATGAAGATGCGGCGCGCCGCGATTTTACGATGAACACGCTTCTTGCCGATTTAGAGGGAAATATTTATGACCCGCTTGGGCGAGGATTGGCAGATCTCGAAAAACGTCAGGTTCTCTTCGTGGGGGACCCCGACCAGAGGATCAAAGAAGATTATTTGCGCATTCTGCGCTTCTTCCGCTTTCATGCCCTTTATGGGGAGGGGGCTCCAGACGCAGAAGCCTTGGCCGCTTGTGAAAGATGGGCTTCTCATATATCCAACCTTTCCAAGGAGCGTGTGACTGCGGAGTTTTTGAAAATCGTAGGGGCTTCTAATGCCGTTTCTGTTCTGACTTTAATGCGCCGCCATAACATATTGAATAATCTTGTTACGGATCGCTTTGATCCATCGCTCATGGAGCGGGGACTAGCCCTCTGTTTGACAGAGGGTGGAGGAGAAGCTGAATTGGTGGCCAGACTCTTTATGGTGGGTGGGGTTCACCCGCCTTATTTTCAAAATTTTGAAGAGTCTCTGCGTCTTTCAAACCGTTTGAAAAGTTTAATGTCATCTTTATCAAACGCCTTTGAAAGGCTTGAAAAAATTGAAGAATTTACTTTGAAGCTCTTGCTCTATCGCTATGGGCGCGAAGTGGCGGTGCAGGCTTTGCGGGTCAGGTTAGCGGTAGAGAAGGAGGACGGTTCGGATCGCTGGATTAAGTTTTTGAAAAGCGAAAAACAGCCGGAATTTCCTGTGCGGGGAGAGGATCTTCTGCGGGCGGGGTTTTCGTCTGGCCCCGAAATGGGAGCCCACCTAAAAGCTCTCGAAAAAAAATGGATAGAATCCGGCTTTCGCTTGAGCTTTTCAGAGTTGATGAACCCGTCATAACGATATGATTTAACAAGAAGTTTGTCGCAAAGCTTCTGAGAGGACGATGGCTCCGGCCATTGCCACGTTGAATGAGCGCGTTGCGGGAGACATTGGAATCGTCACACGGTCGGGAAGTTGGGCATGAATTTCATCGGGAACGCCTGCGCTTTCTCGGCCAAGAAGTAGAATGTCTGTTTCCCTAAAACGGAAACTTGTATAGGGCAGGTCTGATTTTGTGGTCAGAAGCACAATTCGAGACTCTGGAAAATTGAGGCGAAACGCGTCCCATGATGGATGGCGGCGCAAAGTCACATGGTCAAAATAGTCCATGGCGGAAGCCCTTATTTTTCGTTCGTTCCACGGAAAACCAAACGGTTCAATGAGTTCAAGTGGAACGTTAAACCCTGCGCAAAGCCGCATGAGGGCTCCGGTGTTTTGGGGAATATCGGGTTGAAAAGCGGCAAGTCTCATAGGGGCGATGTATCATGTCCACCGGAATAACGTCAACTTATTCAGGAGGGGATGGATTTTAGCGGCAGAAAAGTTTAGTTTCAAAAGATTGATTCGGGGGAGTCTTTGCGGACTTTTCGCGTCTTTGTACTAACCAACCATAACCTCGCGAACGATTTATAAGCTATGACGGTTTCAGACGATAATTCTTCTCAATCCTCTCGTGCGCCTTGCGCACAAGGGTGTGGTGCTGACGGGTCGTCCCGTCGCGATTTTTTATTTATGACAGCAGGGGCTATGGCTGCAATCGGTGCGGGATCAGTTGTCTGGCCCTTCATTGACCAAATGAATCCGGCGGCAGACACGTTGGCTCTTTCCACCACCGAGGTGGATATTGCTTCGGTTCAGGAAGGTCAGGCAATTACGGTCATGTGGCGCGGCAAACCCGTTTTTATTCGTCACCGGACTGCAGAGGAAATCAAAGCCGCTACCGAGGTTGATGTCACAACGCTTCGCCACAAAGAGGCCGATGATAAACGGGTTCAAAAGCCTGAATGGCTGATTTTGGTAGGGATTTGTACGCATCTTGGCTGCGTGCCTTTGGGACAAAGAACAGGCGAAAGTCGGGGAGAGTTTGGTGGGTGGTTCTGTCCCTGTCACGGGTCGGCCTATGACACATCGGGCCGCATCCGTAAGGGGCCGGCCCCAAAAAATCTTGAGGTTCCTACCTATACTTTTGTCACGGACACGCTGGTTCGTATTGGCTAACTTTTTACTAAAAGCGCACGGAGCTTAACACTATGGCCTCAGGTTCTCGCACATCTTTTGAAAATCCTGTTGTGGAATGGATTGATTCCCGTCTGCCCATTTTTACGATGATGAGCAAGGAATACGGTGTTTTCCCAACGCCAAGAAACTTCAATTATTTCTGGAACTTTGGCGCGATTGCTATGTTCATGCTGGTCACTATGATTGTCACCGGCATTGCTCTCGTGATGAATTATGCTCCCAACACTGGTATTGCCTTTGATGCCGTTGAACGCATTATGCGCGATGTCAATTACGGCTGGCTGCTTCGTTATATTCACATGAACGGGGCTTCTTTCTTCTTTATCGCTGTGTATATTCATATTTTTCGTGGGATGTATTACGGCTCTTATAAAAAGCCGCGTGAGCTGCTCTGGATATTCGGTGTGGTCATTTTTCTGCTCATGATGGCAACGGCCTTTATGGGCTATGTGTTGCCGTGGGGGCAGATGAGTTATTGGGGAGCCACGGTTATTACCAATTTATTCTCGGCAATTCCAGTGGTTGGTAAGACCGTTGTTGAATTTCTCTGGGGCGGGTTTTCGGTTGATAATCCAACCCTGAACCGCTTTTTTGCCCTTCATTACCTTTTGCCTTTTGTCATTGTCGGGGTTGTTTTCCTTCATGTTTGGGCTCTCCATGTGACGGGGTCGAACAATCCTAGCGGGATTGAACCCAAGAGTGAGAAAGACACCCTTCCTTTCCATCCCTACTATACGATGAAAGATAGTTTTGGTTTGGTTGTCTTCTTGATTATCTATGCGATTTTTGTCTTTTTCATGCCGAATGCGTTGGGACATCCCGACAATTACATTCCTGCAAATCCGCTGGTGACGCCGGCTCATATTGTTCCCGAGTGGTATTTTCTTCCGTTCTACGCCATTTTGCGAGCTGTGAATTTTGACATTGGAATTCCTTTCACCGAGATTATTTTGGTTGAAGCCAAGCTGGGCGGAGTTCTGGCTATGTTTGGCTCAATCGCTCTACTCTTAGTCATGCCTTGGCTTGATACTCATCCGGTTCGCTCGGCGCGGTATCGGCCCTTGTTTCGGGTTGCCCTCCTCTTTTTTGTTGTTGCGGTTCTTGTCTTGGGGAAAGTCGGAGGAATGCCTGCGGATACACCCCTTTTTCCGATTGGATCGTTTGAGTTTACCACGACCCATGTGGCCCAGATCATGACCTTGTATTATTACGGATTTTTCCTTGTTCTGTTGCCGCTTTTGGGGCGAATTGAAAAAGCGAAACCAATGCCCGCAAGCATTCATGAATCTGTTCTGGCGTGTTGCGGCTCCTGCAAGTCATAGGGTGAAAATGATGAAAAAAACCATTCAGTTGACCGCTCTTGCTCTGGTCCTTTTGTCTGCTTCGGCCTCTTATTCGGCAGAAGCTTCTGGAGCTGGTGAACCCGAATTGACCGCGATGGACTGGTCTTTTTCGGGGCCATTTGGGACCTATGACAAGGCATCTTTGCAGCGTGGATTTCAGGTGTACCGCGAAGTGTGCGCCAGCTGCCATTCCTTAAAACGGGTAGCTTACCGGAATTTGACAGCCCTTGGTTACAGTGAAGAACAGGTCAAAACCATTGCCGGAGAAGTCACGGTGATGGATGGCCCCAACGATGAAGGGGAGATGTTTGAGCGTCCCGGGCGGCCCAGCGACAAAATTAAGTCTCCTTTTGCCAATGACAAAGCGGCAATGGCGGCCAATAACGGGGCTTTGCCTCCCGATTTGTCCTTGATTACCAAGGCGCGTCATGGCGGAGCTGACTATGTGTACGGGGTTTTGACTGGCTATGCGGCCGCGCCCGAAGGCGTTGTTCTCTCGGACACTCAGTATTACAACAAAGCAATGTCTGGTCATATTATTTCTATGCCGGCTCCCCTTTCAAACGGTCAGGTCACTTACGCTGATGGAACGGCTCAAACGCTGGGGCAGTACGCCAAGGATGTTAGCAGTTTCTTGACATGGGCGGCTGAACCAGAGATGGAACAACGTAAGCGCATGGGGGTTAAAGTCGTTTTATTCCTCCTCGCCTTTGCTGGAATTATGTACGCTGTTAAAAAGACTGTCTGGAAAAAGGCCCACTAAAGCAAGGAGGCTCTCATTTCTACTCAAAATCCTAAAGAAATTCTGATGAAGGCCAAGGTTTATCGGTTTGCCTCACTGCTGTTTGTGACCATTGGGATTGTTCTTTTTTGTGTCATGTATGTGAAAAACGTTGATGGTCGCTTGGTGGAAGCTTTGCGGAACCCGTTGACCATCTTTATCTTTCTGATTCCTTTTGTTCCTGCGGCCGTGTTGAGTTTTCTTGCAGATCGGGCAGAAAAGAAATACTCCGATGCTATGTCTTCGACTAAACAGGCCCAAAAGAAATAATAAGGCTATTTCTTCTGAAACTTGTTGGAGGGTGAGGATCGGTCTTGAGCCGATGCCCTCTTGCGGGTACGATGTCAAATAGAAAATTAAAAATCACAGTGTGTTCATGCCAAGTCTTATTCTGTTGCATATTCTCGGGGGTGTTTGTTTGCTGCTGTTCGGCCTGCGTCTGGTTCGAACAGGGGTGATGCGTGCCTTTGGGGTGCAGCTGCGGCAGGCGGTATCCTATAGCACGCGGAATCGCTTGTTCGCGTTTGTGACAGGGATAGCGGTTACGGCTATTTTGCAAAGTTCAACTGCGACAACCATGATTATTTCCAGCTTTGCTGGGCAGGGGTTGATCGGGACAACGTCAGCTTTGGCGGTTATTCTCGGCGCGGATGTTGGAACAACCTTGGTTGCTCAGGCCTTGACGCTTAATTTGTCTTGGCTTTCTCCCGTGTTGGTTATTGTTGGGTATGTTTTTTATTCCGCTCAGGAACAGGCAGGGGCGCGGCGTCAGGTTGGTCGCATTCTTGTCGGTTTGGGTCTGATTTTGCTGTCGCTCCATTTGATTAAGGATGCGGCAGGTCCGCTTAAAACGTCTGAAGTTTTGCCTCTTATTTTGCGGCCTCTTGCGGCTGATCCGTTTTTGTCTGTCCTCTTCGGAGCTTTGCTGACATGGATGTTTCATTCATCACTGGCGATTGTTTTGTTGCTCATGTCTTTGGTCCATACGGATGTTATTTCACTTCATTTGGCAATCGTCATGGTGTTGGGTGCGAATATTGGCAACGTCATTGCACCGTTGATGTCCAGCTTGAAAGACCCTCCTCAGGCGGCCCGCATTCCAGCCGGAAATTTGATTATGCGGTTGATCTCGGTTTTGGTGGTGCTTGTGTTTCTTGGCCCACTCAGGGCGTGGATTGATACTCTGCCGCTAGATCCTGAGTGGATTCTGGTCAATTTCCACATGGTTTTTAATGTCGTTCTCGCGCTTGTTTTTCTTCCCTTTCTTGGGGTGGTGTCCGATTTGGTCACAAAAGCCATTCCAGAGAAAGTGGATCGTGACGATCCTGCCCGTCCCCAGTATCTGGATGATCGCGTTCTGGATACGCCTACTGTGGCTCTTACCAATGCATCGCGGGAAGTTTTGCGGATTGCTGATCTGACTGACCAAATGCTTCAACAGGTTTGGGAAGCCTTCCAAAAGGGAGATGACGCAATCATTGAGAAAATCAAACAGACCGACACGGTGATTGATAAACTCTATCGGGCTCTGAAGGCTTATCTGGTTCGCATTACCCAAGAAACTATGAATGGTAGCGAGGGGAAACGTCATTTTCAGATTTTGACCTTTGCCACCAATCTAGAACATGTTGGAGATATTATTGATCGGAATTTGCTGATTCTTGCTGAAAAGAAAATCCGTGACAAAAGCAGTTTCTCTCTAGAGGGAAAAACTGAGCTGAATAATTTGTTTCAATTGGTTCTTGATAGTGTGCGGTTGGCGCAGACAGTTTTTATATCGGGTGATACGCGTTTGGCGCGGCAGTTGGTGGAGGATAAGGCTGTTATCAAGCGGGCCGAAAAAGAAGCCTCGTTTAACCACTTGGCGCGACTCCAGCTTGGCGTTCCAGAAACCATCGCAACCAGCGATTTGCACATGGATATTATCCGTGACCTGCGGCGGATTAACAGTTTAATGGCCTCGATTGCCTATCCCATTCTTGATGATGCCGGAGAGTTGCGGCGGTCTTTGCTCAAACCTGTTCGTGGAGAATTTGGCAAGCAAGCGGCAGCGGGTCCTTCTTTGCCGGATGATGAAAGTGAAGAAGGGGAATAAACACGTGTCTCATAAGATAAAAGATCAATCTACCCAGATTTTGACTCGTCTTGGGGTTGATGCAGGGGATCTCAGTCAAGATTCCGGTTTGTCTGTTTTTTCGCCAATTGATGGGACGTTGTTGGCTAAGGTAAAAATGTCATCAACGAGCGATGTTAACGTGGCTATTGAACGGTCGAGAGCGGCATTTTTGGCGTGGCGGCAGGTTCCGGCTCCGCAGCGGGGAGAGTTGGTTCGTCTGTTTGGACAAGAGCTTCGTGAGGTTAAGGCGGAGCTTGGCTGTCTCGTAACAATTGAATGCGGAAAAATCGTCAGTGAAGGTTGCGGCGAAGTTCAAGAGATGATCGATATTTGCGATTTTGCCGTGGGGCTGTCTCGCCAGCTCTACGGGCTCACGATTGCTTCGGAACGTGCGGGACATCATATGCGCGAGACGTGGCATCCTTTGGGGCCTGTTGGGGTGATTTCTGCCTTTAATTTTCCGGTAGCGGTTTGGGCGTGGAATGCGGCTTTGGCTTTGGTATGTGGTAACTCAGTGCTGTGGAAACCTTCAGAGAAAACACCGCTGACCGCCTTGGCGTGCGGGGAAATTTTCAGACGGGCTTTACAAAAATTTCGTGATTCAGGGCACAGCGCACCAGAGGGCTTATGTGAGATTGTTATCGGTGGGCGTGATGTAGGAGAAGTGATTGCTTCCCACCCTTTGATTCCTCTGGTGAGTGCCACAGGCAGTACGCGCATGGGACACGCAGTTGGAAAAATCACCTCGGACCGTTTTGGTCGCAGCTTGCTGGAGCTAGGGGGGAACAATGCCATGATTGTCACGCCATCGGCTGACCTTGATATGGCGGTGAGGTCAATTGTGTTCAGTGCGGTCGGAACAGCCGGACAACGATGCACATCGTTGCGCCGCTTGATTGTTCATGAAAGCGTTGTAGATCGCTTGTTGCCGTCTTTGGTCAAGGCCTATGAGTCTTTGCCTAGCGGAAATCCATTGACCGAAGGAACCTTGATTGGTCCACTGATTGATGCTGATGCTGGAGAGCGTATGCGCGAAGCGGTTCAAGCTGCCAAAAGTCAAGGTGGGCAGGTTCTAACCGGAGAAGGGGCCATCACAGTTGAGGGATGCGACGGCGGGTGTTATGTTCGGCCTACGATCATTCGAATGCCCGCCCAATCAGAAGTCGTTTGCCATGAAACTTTTGCGCCGATTTTGTATGTGCTGACTTACCAGACTTTGGAAGAGGCTATTTCTCTCAATAATTCCGTTCCACAAGGCTTGTCGTCTTGTATCTTCACATTGGATGTTCGCGAATCTGAAATGTTCCTCTCAGCTTTGGGGAGCGATTGCGGCATTGCCAATGTCAATATTGGTCCAAGTGGAGCTGAAATCGGTGGAGCTTTTGGTGGAGAAAAAGAGACGGGGGGCGGACGCGAGAGCGGCTCCGATTCGTGGAAGATTTACATGAGACGCCAAACACAAACCATCAATTACTCTACTTCCTTGCCTTTGGCTCAGGGGGTCGTGTTTTTATAAAAATCGTGCTGGCTGTTAAACCTCGTTTAACATTTTCGCCGTTATACTGAAAATATGGTTGTCATTTCGCAGGTGCACACTTCCTGACCGCTTGAGACAGTACGGGACCCAATCCTTTTGACAGGAGGGTCGTAAGTTGTTGTTTTTTCGGCGAGATGGAGGTTATAAAATTTCCCAACAAAAATTTGTTTGGAAACTTTATTCCATGAAGCGTATGATAAAGCCTGTTCACATCACAACAAAGGAGAATGCTATGACACTGGCTCTAAGTTCGTCTTCTCGGTCTTCCCGTCTTGAGTCTTTACGCGCGAAACACCTCGCGGTTGATACCGAGATAGATACACTGAGCCGTCACCCGTCAGTCTCAGATCAGGAACTCCGCCGCTTAAAGCGTGTGAAGCTTGGGCTTAAGGAGCAGATCGAACATATTAGCTAGAGTCGGGGTGCGTGGCGGGTTATCGGGATAAAGTCCGTTAATTGGTCTCACGCCTTAGGCTTTGTAGTTTTGAAATTGTAGGACGGCCCGGTTGACCCCGGGCCTCCTTTTTTATGAAGCCGATTTAAGGAAGTTCGAGAAATCAAATTTTGATTTGCTTTCACTACTTGGGGCGTCTTCGGCTGAGGCTGTGGCTGCGGCCAAACGTTTGGCGGCTTCAACATCAGGGTCTTTGCCTTGGGCTTTGAGCCCCTTGCGGGAGGCCTTGTCCAATTCCTGATAAGAACACAAACCCAATTCCGCAGGGTGGCGTGGCCGGAAATTGGCGGCGTTGGGGTGAGAGCGGTCCCGAATAGCCTGAATGGTGGGTTTTGTTGTCCCAACCAGCTTGCAGATTTGGGCATCGCTGATTTCGGGATTGTGTTTGAGAATATAGGCAATGGCATCTGGTTTGTCGTTGCGTTTGGCCACGGGAGTATAACGTGGGCCTTTGGCGCGGACTTTCAAAGAAGGGCCGTCTTGTTTCAAAATCTGTAATTGGGCAGATTCGTCTTTTTCGCAGCGGGCAATTTCTTCGGCGGTGAGTTCACCTGCCAGAATTGGACTTTCGCCAATAATGCCACGGCCCACTTCCTCATCGGCCAAAGCACCGATTTCAATGCTATGGAGACCAGTATAAAGAGCAATCTGGTCGAAGCTCAGGGTTGTGTTTTCAATCAGCCATACGGCACTGGCTTTTGGTTTCAGGGGTTTGTTCATATCAATTTCAGACATTTCTGACTCCGTTAAAAATATAGTGTCCTATGTTCCGGCCAGAAACGGATAAAGCCCGAGTCCTGCCGATCCGTTCCCTTCGGATCCACATGGTTGAAGATAACCAAGTTGTATGGGATTGGCCGAGACTATAATCCGTTTTGCAAAAGAGTACAATTTTTATTTCTCAGAAATATGAAAAAGCTACAGGAGGAGGATAATTTTTCCGATATGCGCATCTTTTGCGAAAAATTCATGAGCCTTTGCTGCATCTGCTAAGGAAAAGCGAGCAGAAATGACTGGTGCGATGGTTCCGTTTATCACGTGGGGCCAGAATTTTTCCAAAATGATTTGGTAAAGGGCCGCTTTTTCTTTTGGCCCGTCATGGCGTAGCATCGACCCTGTAAGGGTTAGGCGTTTTTTCATGAGAAGGGGAATGTCAATCAAGGCCTTGCTGCCTGCCATATAGGCGATGCTGACATGGCGTCCGCCAAAGGCCATAAGGGAAAGGTCACGGGTCAAAGTCTCCCCCCCAGCCATATCCAAAACAACGTCTGCAGGATTATCTTTGAGGGCAGCGGAAATATCATCCGTTTTGTAGTTCAGGGCGTGGATCGCGCCCAGTGTTCGGCAAAAAGAGACTTTCTCTTCTGATCCGGCTGTCGCGGATACGCGGGCTCCGGCAGAGCGGGCCATTTGAATGGCCAGAGTTCCAATTCCTGACGCTCCACCGTTGATGAGCAGGTGTTCACCAGATTTGAGTCCGCCCAAAACAAAGACGTTCTTGGTTATGGTATAAAGAGCCTCGGGCAGGGAGGCAGCGTCTTCTATCGCAAGCTTTCCAGATATGCGAAAGCACAAGGCTGCAGGGGCAGTGACGTATTCGGCGTATCCTCCCCCTGCAAGCAAGGCGCAAACGGGCTGTCCGATCAAGCTGGATTCAACATCTGGACCGACAGAGTCAATGTAGCCTGAAACTTCAAGGCCTGGAATGTCACTTGCGCCAGCGGGTGGGGGGTGTTTCCCTATACGCTGCAAAATGTCGGCGCGGTTCATGCCAGCGGCCACAACCCGAATCAAAACCTCCCCATCCTTGGGGGAGGGAAGGGGAATATCGGCCAGATGAATGACTTCTGGTCCGCCGACAGAGAGAAACTGAATGGCTTTCATGGTGGATTGCTCTTTCCTGCTGTCCATCTTATTATTTTGGCGAGAAAGAGGAAAGCTAGATGTTTGATGATGAAAATGAGCCGCGCCTTGCCAAAAAAGTTCTCAAGAAACTTGATGGAATGTCCATTGATGAATTGAATGCCTATGTGCAGGAGATGAAGGACGAGATTGCGCGCGCCGAGGCGGAAATCAAAAAAAAGGAAGCGCATAGGGATGCTGCTTCTGTTCTTTTTAAGTCTAAATCAAGTTAGGAACAGGTGAAGATGACTCTTAAAAATAAAGGCGCCTTGGTAACAGGCTCAACCAGTGGAATTGGTCTTGCGATTGCGCGGGCTTTGGCTGCAGAAGGCTTTCATATCGCGCTCAACGGGTTTGGGGATGAAGCCGAGATAGAATCCATTCGTCAGGCAATTGAAAAAGATTACGGCGTGAAGGCAATTTTTTCTCCGGCGGATATTAGCCAATACGAAGCGGTGGCTGCGATGGTTGAAGATGTCGAGGCGCGGCTGGGGAGTTTGGATGTTCTGGTCAATAATGCAGGGATTCAATTTACGTCTCCGGCTGAAGATTTTCCCATCGAAAAATGGAAACAGATTATTGATCTCAATCTCTCAGGGGTTTTTTACGGCATTCGCGCTGCACTTCCTGCCATGAAAAAACGGGGTTATGGGCGTATTGTCAATATTTCTTCGGTGCATGGGGTGGTGGCTTCGGTCAACAAGACGGCCTATGTCGCGGCTAAGCATGGGGTGGTGGGTTTGACCAAAGTGGTTGCTCTCGAAAATGCTCGTTTGAATATTACTTGTAACGCCGTGTGTCCCGGGTGGGTTTCGACTCCCTTGGTGCAAAAACAGATTGAAGATCGTGCCAAGGCTGGCGGGATCAGTGTTGAGCAGGCCTCGATTGATTTGCTGAGCGAGAAACAACCTAATGCCAGATTTGCCACACCGGAGGAGGTGGGTGAGCTGGTCCGCTATCTGGTTTCCGATGCAGCGCGGGGTATTACGGGAACGGTGCAAGTGATTGATGGCGGCTGGTCTGCCCAGTAAATCAGGGATCCACGCTTTTTTTGACGATATGATTGACCGCGCAGGCCCAAACCTATACTGTGTGGGTCTTATTTCTGCTTAGGGATCATATCATGGACGAAATCGAAAAACGCCTTCGCGAAACGGCTGATAATTGTGTTACAGCCTACGAAGTTTGGGGAAAATCCAAAAAGAATGCGGAAGCCCGCGAACGTTTGCAAGAAGCGGTTCATGAGCTGCGGAAAGTGGCGGCTCGTCTTGAAATCGAAGTGGCGGTTTCTGAGCGAGACGAAATGACCCAGCGGCATATTCCAATCCCTCCGCATCGTGCTTCGCGCCGTCGGCCAGAAGAAAATTTGCCTGACTTTATCACCGAAGGGGCTGGAAACGGTTCTGATGATGATGGAAATAATGCCGGCAATGCGGCTCCTCGTCCTCCTCATTCGGGAGGAGGGGATGACCGTCCTCCGCGTGCGCCCGGGCGGTATCAAGGCTCGCGTCGTCCGCCAATGCGCCGTCCGTCCGAAGGTTCGGGGAACGAATAGATTCTTTCCTAAAGAACGTCCTTTAAGCTTACTTGGCCTGAGCCTCGTTTGAGTGGGGTTTGCTGACTCTCGTGGGGAGCCCAGCCGATCACAAAAATGATTTCAAAACTTGCGCCAACTCGCCCCGTATCGTCAGGAAATTTTTCGGCATACAGGGCATTGGCTGCGGCAAAAACCGAAGAAGGCGTAAAAGCCTTTCGCCGATCATAGAGGGCGTTTTGTTCCCCCATGCCGCGCAAATCTGCCATGAGATGAAAAATATCCCGATACGAGACTGTCAAAATTTCAGAGTCAACTACTGGCAAAGAAAATCCCGCCCTTTGTAACAACCCGCCCATTTGAGGCTTGTCAATCAAGGGAACAACACGGGGGCTGGCCCCCCCTAACGTTTGTAATTCAGCTTCAAGAAGAACACTTCGCAATTCATGGAGAGTTTCCCCACCGAACAGGCAACCCAGAAATAAACCATCTGGTTTGAGGGTACGGCGAATTTGAATCAAAAGGCCAGGAAGATCATTGACTGTGTGAAGGTCCAGAATACTGATAGCTAAATCTTGGCTGGCATCTGCAATGGACAGGGTCTCACAGTCCACGGTTTGTATCGCAATAGTGTCCGCGTTTAAGGATGCGATGAAACTATCACTGAACCGGTCACTGGTGAGCAGACAAGTTTTGAAGTCACGGCGTATGTCGAGCAGTCGTTCGAGAATTTGCCTTTCGCACCAGTCGAAGATAAACCGATGATGAGAAAAATTTTTGGTCGCTCGGTTTCTATGCTGCTGGATATGAGAGCGATTAAAAATTTGAGGGCAGGAGGAGGGGGACATATTCGGGAAGATGCTGTTTTGATTAGCGGGGAAAGCGAAATAAAGGGTCTGGTGTGGGTTCCGCAGAAGAGAAATCCGATTCCGAAAAAATAGATTGGGAAGCCCCTGATGCCGAGCTTGCAAGAGGTGCGCTAGAGGAGCCAGAGTTTGGCGAGAATATACTTGCCTCATGGGCGCGAGGTTTTGAAAAACTGTCAGAGATTTTGAAATCAAAATCACGTTTGACTGACATATCACTGTCACACAGATACTGGTATGCCATCGCCGCAATTTTCAAGAAGCTGTCGTGGTTGTCCCAGTAAAGCATATCGCACAGGTGGCTAAGTGGGGTAAGTGCCGTTGCCCCGTGGAACACCCCTCCGCTATAGTGAAAGCGAACCGAAGTTACAACAAACGGGTAAATCCGGTGCGGGGTCAGGCCAATATGGGTGAAATAACTTTCTCCCATGCGGGCCACAAATTCAGGCTTAACTTTGAATTGCTCGGCAACGAAGTAACGAGCGGCATCAATGTCGGTTACATCCTTGGGGAGTGGGAAACTTGGCAGAGTTACCATCATGCCAGTTCCTGAATACCGCTGAGGGACGGGAAGATATTCGGTAACAATGCCCGCCAGAACCTCACCCGCCAAGTCTTTGACGAGTGGAAGAACCACGGCAGTATTGACTGTGTTGTCTTCAGGGACAACAAATTCCATGTCCTTGGCGGCAAGGCCAGTCATTCCTCCGCCTTCATCGCGGCCTTCGTCAACGAAGACCGATTGCACCAAACGGATATTCCCCGCGCTGCCCTTGATGGGTTTGAAACGGTCGTCCTTCTGGCTGTACTTTTTGAGAATGCTGTTGATGTTGGTGACTTCCTCAACTGGAATTTCGGAGAGCTGCAACGGCATTTCTCCCCAAATTTCTGCCTTGAGTCCTAAGAGTCTGTAAAGCGTCAGAATTTGAACTTCGAGACGAGAGCTTGGCAGAAAGCCAACGGCAATCGCGTTGAGAACCGATTGAGCATCCATTTCACGAATGCGGCCCCGTGTGGAATATCCTTCGACTTCCATCAGGACGTGCTTGGCTTCAAAACTCGGGTGATAATCCTCTACCCGCATATAATAGGTGAGAATGCGTTCATCAATGCGGGTCGGGTCAGGGTAGAACCCCCCGCCTTCAATAAGCTTTGCATCAAGTGATGGGCGCAGGCCAAAGGTCTTCACTGAAAATTTTTGCAAATCAGCATTGGGAAGGTCCTTGACCTGCACGACTTCAGAAACAGGCAGAGAAATAGCCTCGGTCATGTGACCAGACCATCTGCGTCCATCCAAATTACGCCCAGAACGTGGAACAGAGTTGGCAAGCCCACGCGGGACGCCTTCGTGCAAATAAACTTTCAGCTTGTTGTCTGCTGTAACGCGAAAGGGGAGAACTTCGGCAAGCTCAAGATCACGGCAGACGATATCGGTTATTGCGCCGCTGCGTTCGTCACGCATGGTACGCAGATAAACCGATCCGGCGCGAGCCCGCGAAGCGCGGCGTTCTTGAACGAGTTGACTTTTGTACTCCCCGATTTTTTGGGCCACAAGAATGTGGTTGGTTGCGGGCGGCCCCATTTTGGTTCCATCTTCTTTGTAAAGACGAAGATGACCAACATAACGGCTTTTGATAAAGCCTTCATCCCAATGAGGTGCGCTGTAAGTAACTCTAGCCCCGAGCGAACGAAGAAGTTTTCGGAACTCTTGTTCGGTGTAGAAGGCATATTCTTTGGCGAGTTCTTCTTTCAATTTTCTGCGGTCGTCTTTGCGCAGAATAAACTCATAAGCCCATTTGGCCGGAACCCGAAAAAGGCGGGTGCGTGGATAATTGGGGGGAAGTTCCTCAAGAAAAAATCCAGCACCGTCTGGATGGTATTGGGCACGGGCGTTTTCAGAGAACCAGATCATCAAATCTGCTTCGGACAAGGAGGCCACATCGTCACCAAGGCTTGCTTCGTCTTTGAACTCAATCAAGACATACTCGCCAGCTGGAGGAGTGACATAGTCGCGGATAATGATGGAACCACCTTCGCGCAGGGCTTCATATTGCTTCTCAAGGGCCAGTTGAATTTGCCGCTCGTTATACAAAGAGGTGGAATAAATCTCATGCAGCAAGAAGGAGTTGATAATAACATCAACGCTGTTCGGTGGTAGATCGCTGTAGAGATTTCCAAGTTGGAATTTAAGGTTCGGCAAGCGATATGTTCCGCGAGCCTCTTTGATGACCTCGGCATTCATGTCCAGTCCAATGACCTGAAGGTCAGGAAATAACGCAGCAATTGTGTAGGTCATTGCTCCATCGCGGCAACCCGCGTCCATGACAACTGCCCCTGAATCTAGCAGCGTGTGAGCCATGGTGAACCATGCTTTTTTAACGATATGGGGGGGGATGTCTTTCAGCAGTTCTGCCCGCTCATCTTTGAATAAGCGATTGATGGTGTCTTCAGCCACGTTCTCTGGCAGAGCATCAAGGCCAATGGCCTTGCGATGCCCTAGTTTCAGAGAATTTTGTTGTGGACGCACCATAAAAGAAACCGCTACCAGTTGAGGTTAGACCAAAATACATTTACACCATCTTGCGATGATACCCTATTTTCCGAAAAAAGTTAAATAAAAATTAAAGACTCTTTGGATGGAAGTTGTGTATAAAAATGATATAAAAAACAAGTAGATAGAAATGAATTGGCTCAAAACGTCTGTTGTTGCGTGCGTTAACCTTCTTTTGCCTCCGCGCTGCCCTCTGTCGGGGGTGGTGGTGGACAGGCCCGGGATGGTGTCCGCAGAGTCGTGGGCGGGGCTTGTTTTTATCAGTTCTCCCCACTGTTCAAGTTGCGGATTGCCTTTTGAGGTAGATATACAAGGAACGGAGCTAGAGACTTTGTGTGGGAGTTGTCTTGCCTCACCCAAGCCATATTATCGGGCCAGATCGGTTTTAGCCTATAACGATGATAGTCGGAAAATGATTTTAGCCTTCAAGCACGGAGACCAAACTCACCTGACACTTAGTTTTGGTCCGTGGTTGCAATCTTGCGGAAAGGACGTGCTGGCGGAGGCTGACGCGCTGGTTCCTGTTCCTCTGCACTGGGTGAGGTTGGTTAAGCGGCGATATAACCAATCAGCTCTTTTGGGAGAGGATTTAAGACGGAGAACAGGAATCCCTCATTGGCCAGATATTTTGCGCCGAGAGCGAAATACCCCAACCCAAGGCCACCAAAATGCGACAGATCGCCATACGAATGTTCATGGTGCTTTTTCACTTAACCCTGCGTATCGAGAGAGAGTTCGTGGAAAAAACTTAGTTTTGCTTGATGACGTTCTGACCACGGGGGCCACGGTTGAAGAATGCACAAAAGTGTTATTAAAAGAAGGAGCGAAGCAGGTGGATGTTTTAACTGTGGCGCGGGTTATCAAGAGTTAAACAAGTGAAAAAGGAAGGGATTTTTTATGGCCAAAGTAGAAATTTACAGCACAACCTATTGTCCGTATTGCGTGCGGGCTAAACAGTTGTTGGATGCCAAAGACGTAGATTACACGGAAATTGATGTGACGGGAGACGAGGCAGCTAGGGTTGCTCTTGTTGAAAAGTCAGGGGGCCGGAAGACCGTTCCACAAATTTTTATCAATGGGGTTTCGGTGGGCGGTTATGATGATCTGCGCCTTTTGGAAGAAACTGGAAAACTGGAAGTATTGTTGGGTGAAAATAACATTTGACAATATGTAAAATTTTAGGTAAATTATAAAGATGAGGGTGATGACGAGCAGATGATGCCAAGGTGGGGGACAATCGGTTCGGTTTAGGTGTCTTAGTTGAGGTTTTATGCGCGGTGAGTGGTTTCCTGCGGACGTAGGTTAGAGTTTTTTGAGATTTATCTTTTTGGTTTTCTTGCTTCACGATCTATTCTGGTACCCGAAACTTTAGAATCCGCTCTCCCCTGAGCGGATTTTTTTTTGCCTTTAAGTTCAGATTTTCTTGACGTAGCGGGGGCGGCTGGTTTTTATGGTTCTAACCCATTAACGAGAAAGGATTGATTATGTTGAGTGCCAAGACCCTTGATCTCTCAAACCACCCTAGTTTTGATCATCACGAACAGGTTGTCCACTTTGAGGATGAATCTCTTGGCCTACAGGCTCTCATTGCCGTTCATAATACCAATCTAGGGCCGGCTCTTGGTGGATGTCGTTTTTTTCCTTACACATCATTTGATGCAGCGGTGACGGATGTTCTCCGTCTTTCGCGGGGGATGACCTATAAATCGGCTTTGGCAAGATTGCCGCTTGGAGGAGGAAAGGCGGTTATCATCGGAGACCCCAAAACCCTCAAAACTCCCGCCATAATGGAGAGGTTTGGCGAGGCCATTGAAAGGCTCGGCGGACAATACATTACCGCTGAAGATGTTGGGTCTAACGAACAAGATATGATTGCCATTAGCCGTACAACACAACACGTTGCAGGACTGCCTCCTACGGAGGGGGAAAGTGGAATCGTCACGGGAAACCCATCTCCTGTAACGGCGTTCGGTGTGTATTGTGGACTGAAGGCTGCTGTTGCGGAAAAATACGGATCGCCTGATCTTGCGGGAAAAACTGTGGCCATTCAGGGCCTTGGTGCTGTGGGGTATGTCTTGGCCGAGTATCTGGCATCTGACGGGGCAAGGTTGATTGTGGCGGATGTCAATCAATCCTCTCTCGAACTTGCTAGAAAAGCCTTTGGGGATCGGGTTTCCGTTGTTGATACGGCACGCATTCATGCTGCAGAGGCGGATATCTTCTCTCCGTGCGCTTTGGGGGCAGGTTTGAATGATACAACAATCCCTGAGATAAAGGCAAAAGTTGTGGCCGGAGCGGCTAATAACCAATTGGCCGAACCCTCTCTCCACGATCAAATGTTGTTCGAGCGTGGTATTCTTTACGCACCAGATTACGCCATCAATGCTGGCGGGATCATCAGTGTAGGCTATGAATATTATGGGCGGAGAAAACACACTCCCTACGACCATCCTTTGACAGCTGAAAACATGATGCGCCATGTCGAAAAAATTGGACCAACGTTGCTGGATATTTTTGCCATCTCTCGTCAAAAGAAGGTATCAACCGGACAGGCTGCCGATTCTCTGGCTGAGCAGGTTTTTAGGGCTGATTCTTCGCCACTTTCGTCCAGTGCTGCGTGATGTGGCGGTAAGACAGGGGTTCGGTTGCTTCGTAAAGACGGGAGGGCAGGTCAAGTTTTTGACCTGCATTTCGTCCCAGCGGAGCTAACACTGTCTCAACGCGACTTCCGTTGGGGAGATAGTTTGTGTCGCCCAAGGGAACCATAATTCTCAACCCCGAAAAGACATTCGTTCTTCCGCCATAGGGATCGGGGTCGTTTTGGTTGGTTGCGGTCATAAATCCTTCCAAAATCGCTCCATTTCGAAAGCGGTTGGTGAGGGACAAACTTCCTCCTATATCTCCTGCCAGATAACGGCCCAGACTTGCGTGGAGAGTGGCATCCGAATTCGGAATTTCGTAGAAGGCGTTCAGGTGACTGGTCAGAATATGGTCTGTGGTGAGGCCAAGACTCATGGCTGTGGCGGGATCGCGTTTGAGAGCTTCGCTGATTTCAAAACCAACAGCCCAGTTCTTTTTCCATGGACGGTAAATAATTTCTGTCCCTAACCCCGCGTACATTTCTTCAAGATAACCTATCGTGGCATTGGCGTGCCAATTGGGGCTCAGGCTCAAAAAGCCACTGAGATAATTACGCTCAAGCGCAAGACGGTGACGCGAAAACTGGTCAATATCTCCGCGCACGGGGAGAAAAACCAATGGGCGCAGTTCGCCTAGTGAGGAAAGATTGTTTGAAAGATTCAAACGAAAAGACGTTTCCGACAGAAAATGACGGCTTAACCGTTTGTGTATTTCGGTGAGCAAGGCTGTGCGGTACAAAATACCGTTATCTTCTTCTGCTGGGCTGATTTCGTTATACAAAGAGAACCTGAGGCTCAGGTGACGAAAGATCGGACGGGTTTTCTCAGGAAGTTGAAAGGGAAGATTTGGGTTGAAAAAGACGGTTTGCCAGATTTCTTCGGCACTGCCTTGATGGTGGGAAATAGCCTGTTCAATATCGCGTCGATTGAGAGAAAGGGCGGGGCCTTTGAGACCAAGATAACGAGGAAAAATAGTGATGGTCTCAGGGGTTGGACCAGATAGGTTGGATAAATGACGGGCGGCTATTCCCAATTGTTCGGGGGTTGAAACTGTGTCTTGTAAATCAAGAATGGCCGAGACTTGATTTTTGTTTTTTCTGACATCGAACAGATCCAGATCATTTTTTTGTGCCGTGTCACTGATTTCTTGGGCAGGGCGATTATGCGAGCGGTTGGGGAGGAGAGCCAAAGCAGGCAGGGGAGAAGCTGGCGTGAACGGCCAGTTTTGGACAAGCCCTTGAACGGTGATCCGTGCCATTAGGCGGTCTGTTCCCAATAGGGCCATTCCAGCACTCAACCATTTTGTCGGTTGGTAATCAAAGCCAACTGACCACGGGGCGGGGACGTTAAAGGAAGGGTCCGCCGCTTTCTCTGCTTTCCATCCGTCACTCGAAAAATCAGCCTTGAGCGACCAATCTGAATGGGGCACGAAATACTGAACTCCCATAAAAAATCCGGCATCGCCTCGAAACCAGTCTCGGAAAGAGTTGGGATTTTCTCCATCAAGAGGGCGGTTTTTATCTTGGAAAGCTCCGCCTACGGTTAGCGGTGATTCAATGCTGTACCGCGAGCCCATCCGGCCCCACCCCACACCGGCGGTGAAATCAAAATTTTCATATTTTTTGGAGAGGGCGAGATACTCGGCGGCGAGCCGTTTCTGACCAAAGGCGGATTGTAAGCCGAGAGAAATTTCAGGTCGCCATCCGGTTTCAGGGTATAAACGGTATTTCATATCCATGCCCGGGAATAAGCGGTCAGGTGTGGCAGTCAGGCTTCCTGATTCTGCGGTTTGGCGAATCCCAAGATACAAGTTTTCTCCAATTTGAAATCCGCTACTCGCGTGAATATAAGGCGCTGTGCGGCCAAGGGTGAGGCGAACTGTCCCGTAAGGGTCAAGGCGGGCATTGGGAACTGTATTCAGTCCGAGTACTCCGCTCATGTTGGGCGTGGCGCGTCCCACCGATTCTGCTTTTCCCCCACTGGGGAGCAGAATAAGCCATGCGGCAACCAATCGGACGAGCAGAGTTTTCATATCTGTCGAAGGAAAAAATGTTTCATTTTTGGAACGATTTTACCCTGCATCAAATACAACCGTATGTCAAAGTGAAGAATAAAGAGATAAAACGTGAAATGTGAGTGAATTAAGCATACAATTACAACCGAAGGGTGAGTCTATGTCCGATCCTGTTTCAATGAATACAGCGAAATTTGAAGAAAAAGATTCTTTTTTTCAAGGGTTTAATGAGGCTCTGCTTTCTATGGAGGCAGGGATTCTTCGCTATGGAGAAAATAGCAATTTGTTGTATGCCAGTGAAAAAGCGTATGAGTTTTTTCCCGATCTTAACCATCCTCAAAAAGGACTGGGGAACATCAAATTATTTTTTGCCTTTGTCTACGACCATAGTTTGGAGTGGCAGGACCAAGCAGCTTTAACGACACAATGGGCTCCTCTTGGAGGGTTCCAAGAGATTGTAAGATTGGAAAGCGGGAGGACTCTTCTGGCGAGGGTTCTTCGCCAGAGTGAGAAAGAAACAACGGTTATTTTATCCGACATTTCTCTGGTCTATCAGCGGACGCAGGCCCTTTTGCAGGCGAACGAGCAAAACAAAATTTTGTTGGAGGCGGTCGAGGCTGCGCCGAACGGAATTTTTATTGCCGATGCGCAGTCAGATGATTTCCCCATTTTGTTTGTCAACACGGCAATTTCCCTTCTCCTAGGGGGAGGAGGGAGGCCTTTGGTTGGCTCCTCTTTACGCGAAGAGTTGATGGAAAGGTTTAGCAATCAGCGAGAAGAAATTCGGACAAAACTTGATCTGCGTACAGGGATGACTTTATGGAAGTTTATTAATTCGCCCAAAGGGGGATCTAATTGGTTTGAGCTTCAGATTTT
>JAGOQV010000087.1 GCA_018063145.1 Alphaproteobacteria bacterium | reverse complement strand
TATACCCCAGAAGCAGATGACAACTCCCGTGGGACGGCAGGTAACGACAATGACGATAACGATGCCGATCCAAGCAGTGACGTTTGGGATTTGGCTGTTCGTTACCAAGGTGACGTTGGCGAAACCAAACTGACCTTGGGGGCAGGTTACACTGTAGCTCAAGTCGAAACCGGTACGGCTGAAGATCGTCAAGCATGGAACCTTGGGGCTGTTGTTGGCTTCAAAGGCTTCAACATCGGCGCATCTTACCAGAACGATGATGAAGGCGATGACAATGATGACGTTGACTATGTTGCCGTTGGTGTTGATTACACCATGGGTGACTATGTTCTTGGCGCATCCTACTATAACAAAAACGACGATGTCGGAACTGAAATTGACACCGATCGCTATACGGTTGGTGTGAACTACAAAGCCGGTCCTGGCATTTCCTTCCGTGGTTCGGTTGAATACCTCGAAGCAGACGTAACTGGTGGGAACGACTTTGACGGCACGGCTGTTCTGGTTGGAACCTCAATCGACTTCTAATCAGTCTGTCTTAGTTTTAGAAATTACAAAAAGGGGCAACAATGTTGCCCCTTTTATCTTTTTGACGAAAAACCCTCTATCCCCCTCAAAGACCAATTATGAGGGATTTGCATAAGCCCGCCGATAGGGGTTAGGGAGACTGTTGACTGAGCCCAAATCTCTGAGCAGCGTAATTGCTGACCTCAGGCCGAGCAACAGCAGGACCCTGCATCGCCGGAGCAGCAGGAGAAGCGGCAGCAGGATCCCCACGCGCAGCACCTTGAAAGGTTGCCCCAATACTTTGCCCTCTGTCCGCTGCCTCTTCTTTCATTTCTCCTACGACCCACTTCTGGAAGCCTTGGCTTTTCACCTCTGGCGGTTCCTTCTGAAATTCACTTTTAGCCTGCTGGAGAGCTTGCCACTGGGCACGCTCGCTTGGATCAATAGCCCCCGCTCCTTGCCCACGCGTTCTGTTATCAAGTGCCACCATATTCGCTGCGGCTGCCTCCGCACCAGATCTGCTGTATCTCCCACCCATATCCTTCCCCTCAAATACCGTGTCTTCCCAACCCCTAACGTTACCCATTTACCACACCCTCTTAAAAATGTTTGTTAGCCTTGTTTTTGGCCCATGTTATTGTATATTACGTCAATATAGTTTCTATAATATTAATGTTCACCTACAGATAAGGGAAGCCTTGCTGATCGTATATCCCGTTCGTGCCAGCAGCCGTTCTAGCGGACACACCAACGGGACGACAGACAAGTCGTTACGGGCTTAATGGTTGTAAATTTCGTGGTTACGGGGTGTCTTCAATGGAAAGAGACACGGCCTCGCGCCCTTTGGGAGCGGTCTTGAAAGCAACGCGCACCCGCTGTCCAGCCAGAAGTGTTTCAATTCCTTCGCGGTCGAGGCAGGATTTATGAATGAAAATATCTTTCATCCCGTCATCAGGTGTCACAAAGCCGAAGCCTTTATCCTCTTTGTACCATTTGACGAGGCCTTTGGTTCTCAAGACATCTGCGTTTGCCGGATCAAGTTCCATCAAACCAACTGGTAAAACTCCGTGGTCTAGAATCTCGACAACTTCGGTAACCGTGGCTCCTTTGTCGCCGTAATCAACTGCGCACAAAACAATGGCACCTTCGCCGAGGCCATGAACTCCAATTTTTTGCAATTGAGTGATGTGCAAAAAGGCATCGACCGGATTATCTTCGGGAATAACAAAGCCAAACCCTTTGGCTCCGTTGAACCATTTCAGGCGAGCCTTCACAAAACCTTGTTGGGTTTCAGGAACAAAAGAACTACTTGATACCGAATTCGCCACGTTTCCTATGCCCCCCGCATAGATAAATCACAGTACTACAGTTTTATGTTTTACTCTATTTTCTTCAAATCGTCTAGGCGTTTGCTGCGCACCGCAGCAGAACCGCTTCATGACTTTCTTTCCTAAGCATGGTAGAGTAAAAGAATAGAGTTTTCTGGTGTGAGCCTCTTTTGTCTTGGCTGCCGGTTTATTTTACTAAAGGGGGAAAGATGGCCGAACAATCGTATTTGTGGGAAAAAAGCTATCCGGCAGAAATTCATTGGAATACCCCTATATGGACAGGCCCTATTTTTTCTTATCTTGACCAGAGTCGTCGTCGCTTTCCCAACCGCCCTGCCTTTAATTTCATGGGTCGTATCTGGACATGGGAAGAAATCGGGAATTTGACAGATCGCATGGCCAAAGGTCTGCACGATCACGGGGTTGAAAAAGGGGTAAAGGTTGGAATTTGTTTACCGAATACGCCGTATTACCTGATTGCCTATTACGCGATTGCTAAAACCGGAGCTACGATTGTCAATTTTAATCCGCTCTATGCCGAGCGGGAATTGGCCCATCAAATTGAAGACAGTCAGACCGATTTGATGATTACGTTTGATCTGAAAATCGCCTATGACAAAATAGAAAAAATGCTACAAACCACGCGGCTGAACCAGATTGTGATCTGTCCCTTTGTCGATATTCTACCTTTTCCTAAGAATTTTCTGTTTTCGCTGTTTCGTTCGGGAGAAATTGCCGACGTTCCCAACGATGATCGGCATATTTTTATTTCAAGGCTTACAGATAATGATGGGGTATTTACGCCTCCCCCGATTGATATAGAAAACGACATCGCCTTGCTTCAATATACGGGGGGAACGACAGGTGTTCCGAAAGGGGCGATGCTAACTCATGCGAATTTGACAGCCAATGTCGAACAATGTGTGAGCTGGTTCCACGATATTCACCACGGGCAAGAAAAGATGCTGGGGGTGATTCCCTTTTTTCATGTGTTTGCCATGACGGCGATCATGAATTTCAGCGTCAAGTGCGGGTTTGAAATCGTTGCCTTGCCCCGTTTTGATCTGGGCGAGACCTTGGCTTTGATTGACAAGGAAAAACCCCATTTCTTTCCAGCCGTTCCAGCGATTTACAACGCTATCAACAATCATCCCAAACTCTCTACCTACGATCTGACATCTTTGCGGTACTGTATTTCTGGCGGAGCCCCGCTTCCGATTGAAGTCAAAAAGAAATTTGAAGGGACAACGGGCTGTATTCTCGTCGAAGGCTATGGACTGACCGAGGCCTCTCCCGTTGTTTGCGCCAATCCAACCGAAGGAAACAACAAACCTGGTTCAATTGGCCTGCCTTTTCCATCCACGATTGTGGAATTATGTGAGCCGAAAAGTGGCGAGCCAGTCCCTCTTGGCGAAGCCGGAGAGCTTTGCCTCAAAGGTCCGCAAGTGATGAAGGGCTATTGGAATAAACCAGAAGAGACCGCCAAAATTTTTCGCAATGGTTTTCTCCGTACCGGAGATGTTGCCTATATGGATCAGGAGGGATACGTCTTTATCGTGGACCGTATCAAAGACCTCATTTTGGTCAACGGATACAATGTTTATCCCCGCACTATTGAAGAAGCGATTTATCTTCACCCTGCTGTTGAGGAATGCGTGGTCGCAGGTCTGCCCAACAAAGATCGGGGAGAGATTCCGAAGGCGTGGATCAAGCCAAAGCATGGACGGTTGCTGACTGAGGCGGAAATGAGGGAGTTTTTGAAAGACAAACTTTCCCCGATTGAAATGCCGCGTTTGATTGAGTTCCGCGACAAACCTCTTCCCAAGACCATGATCGGGAAAATCTCGCGCAAGGAAATACTTGCTGAGGAGTTTTCCTCTCAGGAACGATGAGGAAAAGGAAGCTGGCAAGTTAGAGCCGCAAAGCTCTAACCGCGCAAAACCCCGCCGGTTTTTTGGGCAACGGCCTCAATGATTTTCTTGGAAAGAGCGTCTATCTCACTATCGGTCAGGCTGCGTTCTTTGGGTGAAATCGTCACGGCAACAGCCACCGATTTTTGACCTTCAGGAACCCCTTTCCCTTGATAGACATCGAACACATTGACATCAGAGATCAAATCTTTGTCAACCAAACGAATAGCTCTAACCAAGTTCTCGGCTTCTGTTTTGGCCTCACATAAGAAAGCAAAGTCACGCAAGACGGGTTGGAACGCCGAAAGCTGAACCAATGGCAAAGCCGTAGAGGGTTTCTTTCTCTGGGTTGGAAGAGATTCGAGAAAAACTTCAAACCCCACGACAGGTCCTTTGATTCCCATTTTATCAAGGAGAGCCGGATGAATCTCTCCAAAATACGCAAGGACATTAGAACCCAAGCGCAAGGCCCCTGACCTCCCGGGATGGAACCAACGCGGCGCTTCACGGGTAATTTGTGCAGAAGCCATCGGAGCCCCGCATGATTCCAGAACGCGCAGCATATCGGCCTTGGCGTCAAACGCATCAACGGTGCGCGCTGTCTCTGCCCCGCTCCAGTGACGCGGACCAGAGCTTCCAGTGCGGATCCCGCTTGCGACATAGGGTTGTTCATTGGCATCGGACCCCAAGAAAATCGGGCCAACTTCAAACAGAGCGGCTCCCGGGTATCCACGGTCCGCATTGCGGCCTGCGGCAGCAATTAAGTTTGGCAAAATAGATGGGCGCATCTGATCCAGATCATTGCTGATCGGGTTTGATAAGTGAAGAGAAGACGCTTTTCCTTTGTCATTTGCTCCGAATTCAAGGGCAAGCTTTTCTTCCATGAACGACCATGTCACGCATTCTTGAAGACCTGCTGCTGCGAGGCTACCGCGAATTTTGCGGATTCTCGCCCCACGCGGGGTCTCGGCTGCTTGCGTGACCGCTGTTTCTTTTGTAACCGAGATGGGCGGAATGGCATCAAACCCATTGATTCTTGCGAGTTCTTCAACAATATCTGCCGGACCAAAAACATCTGGCCGCCAGCTTGGGGCGGTTACTTTCCAGTGCGTTCCCTGATCTTCAACCTCAAATCCAAGAGAGTCGAGAAGGGACGTTTGAGTTTTTGCTGGAAGATCAAAGCCAATCAGTTTTTTGAAATGATCTGGCGCATAACGGATTTCAGCACGGCAGGGAGGAACTTCTCCGGCTTGAATCACACTTCCCGCTTCACCTCCGCAGAGGTCAAGAATCATTTTTGTGGCCAGTTCTACAGCATCTATAGTGAAGGCCGGATCAACCCCCCGTTCAAAACGGTATCTGGCATCAGAAGAAAGCTGAAGCGCACGGCCTGCGCGAGCAATGCGCAGCGGATCAAAATAGGCCGCTTCCAGGTAAACATTGGTTGTTGTATCGCTGCATCCTGTGGCTACTCCTCCGACAATTCCGCCAAGCCCCAACACACCGCTGTCATCACATACAGCAATCATCGAATTGCTAAGCGTGTAAGATTTATCGTTGAGAGCGTCCAGCGTTTCTCCGTCTTTGGCAAAACGGACATGAATATTCCCTGTGAGTTTGTCTGCATCAAAGACATGAAGAGGGCGACACAGGCCCACACAAAAATAATTGGTTATATCCACTAAGGCTGAAATAGGCCGCAAGCCAATGGCTTTGAGGCGCGTTTGTAGCCATTCAGGTGAGGGTCCGTTTTTAACTCCCCTGATCTCGCGCCCCAGAAACAAAGGGCAAGCTGATTTATTTTCTTCATCAAAGTTCAAGGAAACTTTTATTTTTGATTCAAAACCGGCTGGAACTTTTGAAACAGGCAGTGGCTTCAAACTGCCCAGACCTGCTGCGGCAAGGTCTCGCGCAATTCCGCGTACTCCTGCACAATCCGGACGGTTGGGAGTGAGGTTGATTTCAATGACTGGATCGTTCAGTCCAAAAATGTCAGCCATCGGCGTGCCAATTGGTGTTTCGAGCGGCAAGTCAATAATGCCGTTATGATCCTC
>JAGOQV010000086.1 GCA_018063145.1 Alphaproteobacteria bacterium | reverse complement strand
GTTGTCGGGCCGTAGGTTTTTTTGATAATCCCCACTTGTTTTTTGATTTCAGCCCATTGCTTTGTTTCGGATTGCAAAAGTTTTTCGAGTAGGTCTTTTTCTTGCTCAAGCGCGTCATGCTCCTTACGAATCTCCATCTCTTCGAGCTTACGCAAAGACCGCAAACGCATATTGAGAATGGCTTCAGCTTGAACATCCGTAAGGCCAAATCGTTTTATGAGTTTGGGCTTTGGTTCTTCGCTTTCGCGAATAATTTTGATGACCTCGTCAATGTTCAGGTAAACGATCAGATAGCCCGCGAGAACTTCAAGACGATGCGTTACCTCGCCAAGACGGAAATTCGTCCGCCGAACCAGAACATCCTGACGATGTTTTAGCCACGCCTCTAAAACCTCTTTTATATTCATGACACGCGGCACAAGCCCGTCTTCAAGAACATTCATATTCAAGGGAAAGCGGTTTTCAAGATCTGTTGCACGGTACAAAGTTTCCATGAGCAATTCCGGTTCCACATTGCGGTTTTTGGGAACCAGAATCAGCCGAATGTCTTCCGCGCTCTCATCTCTGACATCGTCAAGAAGCGGTAATTTCTTATCGTTGATGAGGTTGGCAATGGTTTCAATCAGCTTGGCCTTTTGAACCAGATAGGGAATTTCAGTGACCACGATCTGCCACACTCCCTGCTTCATATCTTCCTTGACCCAGCGGGCACGCACACGAAAACTTCCCCGTCCGCTCCGGTATGATTCACGAATACTCTCGGGAGATTCCACCAAGATTCCTCCGGTTGGAAAATCCGGCCCTTTGACAATTTTGGCAATCTCATCAATCGAGACATTCTTTTTCTCGATCATCATTTCCATCGCTTCACAAAGTTCGGCAACATTATGGGGTGGAATGCTAGTTGCCATCCCCACAGCAATTCCCGAAGCACCATTGGCCAGAAGGTTTGGAAAATTTGCTGGCATGACAACGGGTTCCAACGTCTCCCCGTCATAGGTTGCACGAAAATCTACGGCATCTTCGTCAATCCCTTCGAGCAAAGATATTGCGGTGGCCGTCAATCTGGATTCTGTGTACCGCATCGCGGCGGCGTTATCGCCATCAATGTTCCCGAAGTTTCCTTGCCCATCCACAAGAGGATAGCGAACAGAAAAATCCTGCGCCAAACGCACCAGAGTATCGTAAACTGCCGTATCTCCGTGGGGGTGAAACTTACCGATCACATCCCCAACTACCCGCGCAGATTTTTTGGGAGGAAGATTGGGGGCGAGTTTCAATTGAGACATCGCGTAAAGCAAACGACGGTGAACTGGCTTTAGCCCATCACGAACATCCGGCAAGGAACGGGACATGATCGTAGAAAGAGCGTAAGACAAATACCTCTCTGACAGCAATTGAGTCATTGGCTGATCCAAAATCATCTCAGTCGCAGAGGAAGGGGGTGTCTTGCGGGCCATAAAATTACTCTCTTGTTTTTCTGTTAGGCTGCCGATTCAATTGCGGCAGGACAAGTTTTGACAAAAAGACTCTCAAAACGCAAGCGTGCCTCTGGAACTCCGCCAGAATGATGCGCAAAAACCCAGTTTTGTAGGAAATATCCCGTCATTTTCAGCCCCACAGCAACATCTTCAGGTTCCCCCGCGCCCTCGCCAGAATGTGGTTTCAAGAACTCAGGCAATTTAAGTAATTTGTCGCGGTAAGGATAGCCCTCGCGCAAGGAAACCGCGCAACCAGATTTTGGACTGACATAGGTCAGGGTTTCTTTATCCCCTCCCGCAACACAGCGGCCTAGATCCATACCGAATCCCAACTCCCTCAGAAAAGCAATCTCCCACAAGACATAAGCAGCCCCCCATATCTCGGTTTGCAAAGTCTCAAGCAGTACCTTCATGCCTCGGAACAAAGAAGAATGCCCCTCCCGCTCAGGCAAGGCCGCATCACATAACGAGCAAGCAGACAGAAGAGCCGCAAGTTTGAGTGGATCATCTAAAATAAGACCGGCAAGATTACGCCCCCCGTCAAAAGTCATTGTGCCTAGTTGGTCAGCAATGCGGGCTTTCCATTCAAAATTTACCAGCGTCCCGGGTTCAACCATTCCTCGAAGTTTTGAAGACCGTGCGCCGTGAACATACCCTGCGTATCTCCCGTGAGATTCTGTGAGCACAGAAACAACGGCTCCTCCCTCTCCATGCGAACGCGCCGAAAGCACAATGCCCTGATCCGACCAAATTTCCATTTTTGTTCTTTTACCCATTCCCTGATAAGATAGGCGAGTACCAACGGGCATGATACCGCGCCTTTCAAGAAATTTCGACCCCCTAATTTCCGTTTTCCCTTGCTTTCCCTTGCCTGACATGGACATTTGCCCTACAATTTGCGTTTGGAACATCTCCGCCAGAGTCAAAGCAGGTCAAAGTGGAATCCGCACCCCATTCTCCTTCTGATATGTTTAGTGTCATCTTCTATGTTCTGCTCTTTTTTGGAATTGCCGGAGTAGTTGTTCCCCTCCTCCAACGCCTGCATATTTCTCCTATTCTTGGCTATCTGATGGCTGGCATTGCGATAGGCCCCTATGGCTATGCTTCTTGGGCTGGAGGCCATGAATGGCTCCAGATGTTTACCATTAAAAATACTGAAACTGTTCAGATCCTAGGGGAACTAGGTATTGTTTCCCTCATGTTTATGATTGGCCTTGAACTCTCGATTGATCGTCTGCGTGAATTGAAACACTATATATTTGGCCTCGGCAGCGCACAAATTATTGCCACAGCAACACTGGTCTTTTTCATCGCACGTTTCTACGATCACTCGCCCGAAGCCTCTATTATCCTTGGGTCGGCTTTTGCCCTTTCTTCCACTGCCATTGTCATGAAACTTCTGGAAGAGAGGCACTTGACCAGCCGCCCTGTGGGAGTTCTAAGTTTTTCAATCCTCCTCATGCAAGACCTCGCCGTGGTTCCTATCTTGGTTCTGGCAACCTCATTCGGGGGAGAGAGCGATCATGGCATTTTAGAAAACATCGTCATTTCCCTTGGTATCGGGATAGCCGCCGTTCTGGCCATTTTTTTTCTGGGACAACGTGTGCTTAAAACCCTTTTGCAGTACACAGGAGTTTCACACAATGCCGAATGGTTATCGGCCTTTGCCGTGTTTGTGGTTATTGGATGTTCTGCTCTCACCTTATCCGCAGGTCTGTCGCTGGCCTTGGGCGCGTTTCTAGCTGGTCTTCTCATCGCGGAAACCGAATTTCGCCACGAAGTCGAGATCATCTTTGCTCCGGTTAAAGGTATGCTGCTCGGCATATTCTTTTTATCCATCGGCATGATGATAGACGTAAGAGAATTTTTCTTGGCTCCCCATATTCTTCTTGCTACCGTTCTGGGGCTCTTTCTTGTGAAATCCTCTGTTCTTTTTCCTTTGTGCCTGATGTTCAAGGTTCCCAAAAAGAAGGCGTTTCAAACCTCTCTGTTTCTTGCCCAACCCGGCGAATTTGCCCTGCTTCTGCTCGGTGTTGCCGCTGCCTCTCAACTCATTTCTCAACACGATATGCAATTTTTCTATCTGGTAACAGTCGTTTCCATGATGCTCTCTCCTGCGTTATTCAAGATTGCTCCCTTCCTCAGCGCAAAGCTTTTCCCAGAAAAAGCAGAAGAAGCCCCCGCCGGAGATTTTTACGAGGAAAAAGAAGACATCGTGATAATAGCTGGTATGGGACGCGTAGGTCAGCTTCTTGCTAGTGCCTTACAAAGCTGCCACATCAACTATATAGGGTTTGACCTTAACGCTACCAAAGTCATGGCTTTGAAACAGCTCGGCCACCACATCATTTATGGAGACGCACGAAAGATTGAGCTTTGGCAAGGTCTGAACAAGGGGAACATCATCGCCATTGTGATTGCGATAGACAAACACGAATCAGTTGCCAGCATGATAAAAGCCCTGCGGATGGAATGGCCTTTGGTTCCAGTTATTGTAAGGGCTGAGGATACTGCCAATATGGGGCTCTATTACGATCTGGGGGCAAAACATGTTGTCGCTGAAACACTTGAATCCAGCCTGAGCATGGCGCGCCTTGTCATGCTAGAGGCGGGAAAAGATGAATCGGACTCTGAAAAAATTATAGACAAGATAAGAGAAAAAAATGAACTACAACTCTTTGAGGACAAAAATTGAATCTCTCTATGAAGGAGATTCTGCAGATTTACTTCTCTGCACCCTCTTTTATAACCTCAGCGACCAAATTTGTTACCGCCAGAAGGCCTTCGGGAATTTTTTTCTTCTCAAGGTACGGAGAAAGAATTTGATCTCCGACATATTGGTTAAAGGTCGGAGGAAAAACAAAAGCAATCTTATTGGTTGTGGTAGTCATCCATGCGGTATTCTGTTTTGTGTCAACTAAGAGAAAAACCCCTTGTTTGGACAGACTATAACTTCCTACCCGCATAACAACGAAGAAATTATTTCCAGCTTGTTCAAGGGAGCCGACATCAGGAACAAGTAAAATGCGAAAATCAACATCGTTGTTTCGAAGAATTTCTTCTTGAAGATGCGTGATTTTCTTGATCTCAGGCGGCGAGAGAATTTCCGCTTTGTCACAAAGGGTCAGTTGGAAACAGTCTTTGTCCACGGCTTTTTTAATCAATCGCGAGGACCCCACCACCACCGACAGGATCACCGCAACCATAATGGCCGTTGCGATTAAGGACTTCTTTTCCAACACACCCCCTTCAGCAAAATGCCGAGCAGCCTACCATGTCCGAAATGCACCGGAATCAAGATGAACGAAACCACTTCTGGGGTAGTAACCAACACCGCCCGCAGCAAGCTTAACCGCTAGATCGCGCAAATGTTTGGTTTCAACATCATCCATTCGCACATCAATCGCCTGACCTGACATATGAAGGGAGCGTTTGGCAACCCCCTCACTAGCTGCCCGCAAGTGGGAATTGGTGCGAGGGGAACGGTACCCCGAGAGAACACTATACCCTCTCTTGGTTCCCATGGCCCGACGAATGATAGCAACGATATCGACCGCCCGTGGATCAATCGGGAAAACTTCATTGGCCCGAAAATCCCGCAAAACATAATTGATCCGCTCGAACGCTTCGGGAAGATATTTATTACCCACGCGATAAACACCGGAAAAGCTCTCCCCCGTGTGTTCGTTGCGGAAACTAACACTGTAAGCTCCACGCCCGGGCAAAGCAAAGGCCGGTGTTACCGAGCTAACAGAAATCAAGGCCGAAGCCGAAAGAGTTAATCCGCCTTTCAAAAAGGCACGTCTATTAAGCAGTGTCTCAGTCTCATCGAGCAAAAAGGACATATTTGAACCTTGCAAGTTGATTGAACAAAAGTACTCTGGTTTACAGCAAACAAGTCTTATAGACAGTAAACGCTAAAATGTCTAGCACAAGAAAATTATCTATTAATTACAATGAGTTGATTTTACTCAAACTGACAGGAAGTTTTATCTTCCCACTACTTTGCAGAGCATTTACGAGTTTCGAATCAAGGCTGTAAACGTCATCCCCGATAATCAGATGCCCTTCACGATCCAACCAGATGGTGTTGTAAAGAACGTAAACTGAGAAAGGCGACTCTGCTTTGATTTCAACCGTTCTGGTATGCCCCAGATGTTTTTCCATTTTCTCTTCTGACCATCCCTGATTTTTTCCCAAAACAAAATTGGCAATCTTTTTTGGTTCAGAAAGGCGAATACACCCGTGGCTAAGAGCGCGAAAATCACGGCTAAATAATTCCGGCGTACTGGTATCATGCAAATAAATATCATATTTATTTGGCATCAAGACTCTAATTCGCCCGAGAGGATTGCGCACCCCGGG
>JAGOQV010000022.1:3547-23622 GCA_018063145.1 Alphaproteobacteria bacterium | reverse complement strand
GCTGCTTTGGTTAGCGGGCGGTATTTGATCCGGTGCGGCGTGTCGGCATCCAGACCAAGGCGGCGGTGACGGTCGGCTTCGTAATCTTCATAATTTCCTTCAAACCAGACGACTTGGGAGTCACCTTCAAATGCCAGAATATGAGTGGCAAGGCGGTCCAAAAACCAGCGATCGTGCGAGATCACCACAGCGCAGCCGGGGAATTGTTCCAAGGCTTCTTCAAGAGCCGACAAGGTTTCCGTGTCAAGATCGTTGGTCGGTTCATCAAGCAGCAAAACATTCGCTTCGGTTTTGAGCATCTTGGCAAGGTGAACGCGGTTGCGCTCCCCCCCTGAAAGCTGTCCGACTTTTTTCTGTTGGTCGCCGCCCTTAAAGTTGAACGATCCCACATAGGCCCGACTTTGCATTTCGATTTTGCCCATTTTGAAAATATCAAGTCCGTTGGAAATCTCCTCCCAGACGTTTTTATCAGGGTCAAGACTGTCACGGCTTTGGTCAACATAGCCAAGCTGAACCGTATCTCCCACGCGAAACTCGCCGCTATCCGGTTTATCTTGTCCGGTAATCATGCGGAACAGTGTACTTTTCCCCGCGCCATTGGGACCGATCACCCCAACAATACCCCCCGGGGGCAGTTTGAAGGACAGATTATCAATCAACAAACGGTCACCAAACCCTTTGGAAATATTGATGGCTTCCACCACCAAATTGCCAAGGCGTGGCGGCGTGGGAATAACAATCTGGGTACGGCCAACAGTTTCCCGTTCGTTCTCAAGAAGCATTTGTTCATAGGAAGCAATCCGTGCTTTGGATTTCTTGCGCCGCGCTTCGGGGCTTTGGTGCATCCATTCCAATTCGCGGTCGAGAGTTTTCTGGCGGCTGGCTTCGCTCTTGGCTTCTTGCTCAAGACGTTTGCGTTTCTGGGTCAGGTAAGCGGAATAATTCCCCTCATACGGAATGCCATTGCCACGGTCCAGTTCAAGAATCCATCCCGTCACATTATCAAGGAAGTAGCGGTCGTGAGTCACCATGACCACGGTTCCTTTATAGTCGGTCAGGAATCTCTGAAGCCAAGCAACACTTTCGGCGTCAAGGTGGTTGGTAGGTTCATCAAGCAGCAACAAATCTGGTTTTTCGAGAAGCAATCTGCAAAGCGCAACGCGGCGTTTTTCTCCACCCGACAAATTGTCTACACGGGCATCCCCAGAGGGACAGCGCAAGGCATCCAGTGCAATTTCAACGTGACGTTCGAGTTCCCATCCATCAACGGCTTCAATTTTTTCCTGCAACTCGCCCATTTCGGTCATTAAGGAATCCATATCGGCATCTGGCTCACACATCAAAGCCCCAATGGCGTTGTATCTCTCGACCATTTCGGTGATGGGTTTCAAAGCCACCATAACGTTCTCAAGAACATTTTTGGAAGAATCAAGTTGTGGCTCTTGGGCGAGATACCCCACGCGGGCCCCTTCGGCAGACCACGCTTCCCCGACATATTCTTTGTCAAGGCCGGCCATGATTTTGAGCAAAGTGGATTTCCCCGATCCGTTCGGCCCCAAAACACCAATCTTGGCCCCGGGAAAAAAACTGAGGGTCATGTCTTTAAGGACGGTTTTTCCGCCCGCGTAAGACTTGGTCAGGTTTTTCATTACATAAACGTATTGATACGCGGCCATCTTATTGATCCTAACTTGCTTTTGCTGATTGGGCCTTTTTATAAGGCGGATTTACTGGGAACTCAAGGTGGAAAAGGGCTCCGTGAACAATTCTATGTAAAAACATAAGGTGTGGACCAGATGGAGGGATATGGCTCTGGGCAAAAATAGGAGCTTTCTGATTGACAGAAGTTTGGGTAAAGTAAAACGTCTATTCTTCTCACTGCTGAAAGAGATTTATTATGTGTCCTCCGAATGATCCGCCTTCTCTTGACTCCCTTTCCGAAGCAAACCGTGATCGCTCCCATTTTTCTGGCCATGGAAAATCTCGCGGGTCGGCGGGCTATGTTGATCCCAATGACCAAGATCAGAATATTGATTTTCTAGGTCGGCGCGGCGATACCATTTCTATGTCTCCCCCTCAAGACGGGTTTGAGGAAATTCAAATCGCGGCGGCGTGGGATGCTCAAGATATGCCAGACCCCAGCTTGTTGGGAAGGTTGATGAAAAAGACCAAGCCCTTTGATATTGATCTTGATCTGGGCATTTTATACGAGATGAAAGATGGCTCTCGCGGGGCTATCCAAGCTTTTGGGGAACAGTTCGGAAACTATGAAGACTTTCCTTACATGGCTCTTTCTGGAGACGAGCGGACAGGTCGCACCGAAGGCGATGATGAATATATTCGAATCAACGGCAAAAAATGGGAAGCCGTGAAACGCATTCTGATCTACGTGTATATCTATCACGGAGCTTTGGACTGGGCACAGGCGAAGCCGCAAATTCATGTGCGGGTCCCGGGTCAAAAACAAATGATTGTGTCTTTGTCCAGTCACCACAAGGATTTGGCTATTTGCGCCATTGCCGGAATTGAAAATGTGCGCAACGGGTTGCGGATTACCAATTATACGGAATATTTCCCCGGCCATGCCGAAATGGACCGCGCCTTTGGGTATGGTTTGGAGTGGGATAACGGGGTCAAAGCCGAGAGGTAATCAGAAATTAAGATTTTCCCGATAGAGTTGGCGGAATTGACCGTTGTCGGTCGGAAAGTCTGTATAGGGTTTGTAGATGTCTGAAGTTGAAATTACGCGTTCGGCGAGTATTGTTTCTGATCCCAGTCTTGCGGATGTTTTTATCCTCAAGCGCGGGGAGATGGCTAACCTTACGCGCATGGACCCTACCCTGAAGCGGATTATGGTCGGGGTTGGTTGGGATGTGATCGGGTTCGAGGGAGAAGCTCCTGATCTTGACGTCAGTCTATTCATGCTTGATAAAAACGACAAAACAGCCGCAGACGAAGATTTTGTCTTTTATAATAACTTGAAAAACGCCGATGGCTCGGTTGAGCATATGGGAGATAACCGGACCGGAGCCGGAGATGGCGACGATGAAAATATTCGGATAGATCTTATGCTCCTTCCGTTTGATGTGCGCAAAGTCGCGTTTTCTATCTCGATTTATGAAGCTCCTGAGCGGGGGCATAGTTTTCGGAGTGTTCGCAACTGCTTCTTGCGGATCGTCAACGAGGAAACAGAGATTGAGTTGATGCGGTTTAACCTTGATGCTGAATTTCTTGAAGATCCTCAAGCGACAGCGGTTCTGGTTGGGGTACTCAATCGTGAAGGGCCAAACTGGTTTTTCGAAGGGGTCGGGCGTTTGGAGCAGGGCGGACTGACCAAGCTTGCAACGGAATTCGGAATCGTTGTGGCTATGTAGTTGATTGGCAACTGCCTCTTTTTCCCAAAAAAACGCCGGCTTTCGCCGGCGATCAAGTTAGGTGGGTAGTAAGGGGGTAAGCTGGTAAAGCAGGATGCAATCAGAACGGGAAGAGCACATCATAAAGCTGTTGACCGTATCTTGGTTGCTGAACATCTGTAATTTGGCCATTGCCGCCATACGCGATACGCGCTTCGGCAATTTTCTCGTAAGAAACTGTGTTGTCCACGTTCACATCTTGAGGACGAACAACCCCAGCCAGTTTTAACAAGCGATTCTCGTAGTTAACACGAACTTCTTGTGATCCTTGAATAACCATGTTGCCATTGGGCAAAACCTGAGTCACGGTTGCGGCCAACTTCATTTCAATTTTTTCTTTGCGGTCCGTTGTTCCATCGCCTTTGAAACTTGAATCCGCGCTCTGGTCGCTTAGGTTCGTGGGATCTATCGCTTCGGGTAGAACTTGTGCCAATTTGGTTTCTATGCCGAGGAATTTTGGCATAGCGGCTTTCTCGCTAGAGGAACGAGTGCGATCCGTCGCGTTCTGCATTTTTCCTTTGTCGTCAATGTTGATGACCACGGTCATAATATCTCCAACCGTCTTGGCCCGCTGGTCTTTGAAAAACCCCTGCTGGGCTCCGGTCCAGAGAGAATTTCCTGCTTTTGGATAGGTTTTCTCCTCTGGCATGGGCATACTTACGGGCCGGTAATTGGCAGTTTGGGTCGGGTTTTGAACCGCAGATTGAGGTGGAACTTCCCCAATGTTTTTGATGCGGTCTATCGAGCTACAAGCCACAAGGTTGCTGCTGGCGACGAGTGCGACAAGCAGGGGTAATAGAGGAAAGTCAAGAATTCCGCTGGAGTATAATTTCTTGTTTCTATTTGTTTTCATGATATTCCACCTTCTTTGTTTTTTGCCTATACGAATTTATTCAACTCTGACTTCGTGGTCTCCGGTGACTTCTGCTGTTACGGATTTGTTGCTAGAGAGATTCATAACCCGCACCAGATCACCCTCGGCTCCGTTTTGCATGGCGCGTCCTTTGGCCGAGAGTTCCAGCGGTCCGGCATTAAAGAAGATGAGAACATCATCTCCCCGCGCAACCAGTTGTGGAGAGGTTACTTCTCTGCTCCTCACGGGATGGCCAGTGGTGATCGAACGGATAGGAGTTTTCCCGACTAGGCGATCTGCATCCAGAATGACGTCTCGTCCCAAGTTTGCTTCAGAAACATCAATCCATTCAATGTCGGTTGAACCGATGATCTCGCCGGATTTGATGCTGCTCCGAAGAACCGGAACCTGAACGCTGCGTTCTACTATCCCGCTGACGCTGATGGTTTTGACAGGGTTGTCAGCAGAGGGGGCGGCAAGCGTGGCCGAGAAAACATCCCGCCCGGGAGTGTAGGAAAGCTGAGAAACCTCAACTGTGGCTGGAAGGTCACGAGGCAAGACCAACGAGGCATTCAAGTTGGAAAGAGTGACGGTAAAATCCCCACTTACGCCCTTGGCAATGAGGGCTTCTTTGAGACTGTTTTCAATGTCGGTGGAGGAAACCGAACTTGATTCACGGCGCAAAATGCATTGGTCCGTGGCAGAGGCCGGAGTCCAGTCAAGATGATAGGCCGAGGCAATGCGGGACAGGGTCTTTGCCCCCAAGATCATATCTTTGCCAATTTCTGGAGCTGATCCCAAAACGGCATCTTGATCGTTTGGAAGATCGTCAAAAACATCCGAAAGATGGATCACACTACCTGCAACCGAGCTGTTAGAACGCAAGGTCGCGGCTTCGGCTGCTGGAATGGAAAGCAAGAGGTAGAGCAGGGCATAGCCAAGCACCATTGCAACCGTCACGCTCTTCAGGGTGTAGGTACACATCCATAAAATGCATTGCTTGGTTTGTTTGATTTCATTGTCTGACATGGCTTAATTCTTTCTTAATTCAAAGAGTCTCCAAAGGATTGACCAAGGCTAGTGAGATGGTCGATGGTGTCTCCCATCGAAAGAGATGATTGGCTTTCCATGACCATCAATGTGGCTGCCGCCATAACTCCAACGAAAACCAGACTCCGCAAGCTGGTCACCATCAGGTGGAAAAGAACGGTGGTGTTTCTATCTGTTTTCATGGTTTTACTCCTTTTTTGCCTAGTTTTGCCTACAAGACAGTCATTGCAAGGTCCGTGCCAGTTTCTATATTATGGCTATTAACGGAGTTGATTAACCGATTCCATCATCTGATCCGAGGTTCGAATGACGTTCGAGTTCATTTCATAGGCCCGCTGTGCCGTAATCAAATTGGTAATTTCCTTGACCGAGTCCACGTTCGATTGTTCGAGCATAGACTGGCGCAGCGACCCAAAATTCTCGCTGGCAGGGGTCCCAACCAAGGCTTGCCCCGAGGCAGGCGTTTCAAGGAACATGGTATCGCCAATTGCTTCAAGGCCTGCTCCATTGATGAAGGTTGCCAGTTCGATTTGTCCCAAATCCTGCATGGCGACTTGTTGGGGCATCTTGGCCGAAACTTGTCCTTCTTCATTGACTTCGATCGAGAGGGCATCTTGGGGAACCGTGATCCCGGGGAGGAGGCGGTACCCTTCCGAGGTCACAATTTCCCCATCTTGGTTGACCTGAAAAGATCCTGCTCTGGTATAGGCCGTGTCACCGTTTGGAAGCTCAATCTGGAAGAACCCCCGTCCGTTAATCGCAAGATCAAGATCGTTGTTGGTAATTTGGATGGTTCCTTGCTCGTGAATTCGGTAGGTTGCGGCAGGTCGAACCCCAAGGCCGAGAGAAAGCCCAGACGGAACAGTTGTCCCATCCGCCGAAGATGTTGACCCCGGGCGGGTGATGTGCTGGTAAATCAGGTCTTTGAATTCCATCCGTTGCCGCTTAAACCCTGTGGTCGTCATGTTGGCAATGTTGTTGGAAATCATATCCACGTTCATTTGCTGGGCCAGCATTCCGGTTGCGCCAATATCAAGTGATCTCATGTGTGTTTCTCCTTAATCCCTCTAAAGTTAGTTGCCGCTGATTTTAGCCAGACGCTGAATGGCGGAAGACTGCCTCTCATGCTCGGAATTCAGCATTTTTATGGTGGATTGGTACTGTCTCAAAATATCAATCATGCGCGACATTTCGACCACCGAGTTCACGTTGGACCCTTCCAAATATCCCTGCTTGACGATTGTTTCCGTGGCCGGACGACCCGCACGCAGGGCACTATAGAGCCCGTTTCCTTCTGGTCGCAAATCGTTGATGCTTTCAAATTCATCAATGGTCAGTTTGCCAACGGCGTTCCCATCTACTGTTACGTTGCCGGATTCCGTGATGACAACTTCTTTGGCTTCGGCGGGAATGGTGATGGCACTTCCGCCTGATCCTGCAACGGTAAAGCCGCTGGTGGTGACCAATTGTCCGTTACTGTCAGTGGTAAAATTTCCTGCTCTTGTATACTGGATTTCGCCACTCGGAGTTTTGACTCCTATGAAGCCGGACCCCGACAGAGCCACGTCATAAGTTCCGCCCGTCAGTTGAATTGGGCCAGACTGCGCCGAGGCATACTGCCCCGAGTCAAACACCATCGAAAGGGGTTCTTTTTCATTGCGGGGCTTTGAAATATACTCCTCGAAAATGGGGTTTTGTTCGCGGTAGCCGGGGGAGCTGATGTTGGCGACATTGTTTGCCGTTAAATCCATTGCTCTTTGCAGAACCATTTGTCGGGAGAGCCCGACATAGAGACTGTTTTCCATTGTTTACGGTATCCTTATCCCACTTGTTTTTTGAATCTATAAATTGTTCTGGGATCACCGTTGCGAAGACCGTGCCAGAGAGAGGCAAGACGCTAACCAACTGAAAAAACGTAGTTTTTCAAATAAGAGCCTAAAAAAACCGCCTTGATTTGACGTATTGGAAAAATATTCCCTGTCCTGTGGGGAGAGGAAGGGTGGAAGGAATTGCCGAGTTGGTTCTGAGTTTTTCCTCGGATACAATGGCAGAAGATATGATTCGAAAACAATAAAGGTACGCAATGGCTCACGGAAAAGAAGTAGTTGAAAGCGAAGGCAGTGACGAAACCTCCCTTGATGGTGAGGGGGGAAAGTCTTCCAAAAAGAAAATCATTTTAATCGTGGTCCCTCTTTTATTGCTGCTTGGGGGGGGCGCAGGGCTCTATTTCACAGGAACGCTTGATAAAATTCTCAACAAGGAAACCTCGGCTGAGGCTGGCAAAGAGGGAGAACACGGCAAAGAGGCTGCCGGAGATAAAAAAGCTGAGGGAGAGGGAGATAAAAAAGCCGAAGGAGAAGGAGAGCATGGCGGCGAGGGGGCTGGACCAGAGGTTGCTTTTCTTAAAATCCCTGATCTGATTGTTAATTTGACCAGCGAAGGGCAACCTCGCTATTTGCGTCTTTCCATCCAGTTGGAACTCGCCAATGAGGCCGATATGAAAGCTGTTGAGAAAGTTCTGCCCCGCGTGGTTGACCAGTTCCAAACCTATCTGCGCGAGTTGAAAGTCCAAGATTTGCGCGGGTCAAAGGGAATTTACCGGTTGCAGATGGAATTGTTGTCGCGGGTGAACGCAGCGGCAGCTCCGACTCAGGTCAAGGATGTCCTTTTTCAGGAAATTCTGATACAATAACCGTAAGAAAGAGAAACTGGCCCGCTTTTTGTAAGAGGGTGAGGAAGTCGGAAATTTTTTAGGGATCGGAAAGGACAGGGCCTCTTATGGCTGACGCGCCAACGCAAGACGCCGAGCAGATGAGCGAAGAAGAACGCCGGATGATGGCCGAATGGGAGGCCATGGCCGGCGGGGGTGATGGTGGTGGCGGAGCTGCTGCTGCCGCCGATTCTGCTTTTGGAGGGGAAGCTGTTCCGGCTCCTGACCTCATGCCGATGGAGGAAGGCGGAAATACCCGTATTCTGAACCAAGCTGAAATTGATAGCTTGCTTGGCTTTGATGACGCTGGCGGCGAGTCCGAAACCTCGGGGGTTATGGCCCTGATTAACTCGGCCCTCGTGAACTATGAACGTCTGCCGATGTTGGACATTGTTTTTGACCGATTGGTTCGGCTCATGTCCACGTCTTTGCGGAATTTGACCTCGGACAATGTCGAGGTCTCGCTTGACCAAATTTCCACGGTTCGCTTCGGGGACTATCTAAACTCCATTCCTTTGCCGGCCATGCTCTCCGTTTTCAAAGCGGAAGAATGGGACAATAACGGCTTGATTGTTGTGGATAGTTCGCTGATCTATTCGGTGGTGGATGTTCTTCTTGGTGGACGCAAAGGGACACCGTCTATTCGTGTTGAGGGTCGGCCCTACACAACGATTGAAACCCGTTTGGTTGAGCGGATGCTCAATGTCACTTTGAATGATATGTCTTCGGCGTTTGACCCACTCTCTCCGGTCAGCTTCAAACTTGAAAACATGGAAACCAACCCGCGCTTCGCCGCTATTACCCAAAGCGGAAATGCTTGCGTTCTGGTGCGGATGCGTATTGATATGGGAGATCGCGGCGGACGTGTCGAAATTTTGATCCCCTATGCTACTCTCGAACCTGTCCGCGAATTGCTCCTTCAGATGTTCATGGGTGAGAAGTTTGGGCGTGACTCCATTTGGGAAACCCACTTGACCAATGAGCTTTATCAAACGGATGTCCATCTGCAAGCTGTGATGGGTGAGAAAACAGTGATGTTGCGCGATATGCTGAACTGGACGAAGGGAACATTGGTCATGTTTAACACCAAACCTTCCGATCAGGTCGAGATGAGATGCGGTGATTTTCCTATGTATCTGGGGCCTCTGGGACAGAAAGAGGGAAACATCGCCGTACGAATTGAGCGGTATATTCCGCCTGAGCAGGAGTAGGCCGAGATGGGGGGCAGTGTTATGGCTCTGGTTTTGGATATTGTGGTGATTGTCATGCTGGGTGTGACAATCTTTTATGCTCTGCGTCTATCGCGTCACCTTGATACGTTTCGCTCCAATCGGTCGGACATGGAAAAATTGATCCGTGAACTTTCCACCCAGATTACGCGGGCTCAGGAGGGGATATCCACACTTGATGACATCTCGAAAGAACGCGGTGATGAGTTGCGGCGGTTGGTTGCCAAGGCCCAAGGTCTTAGCGATGAGTTACAGTTAATGACCGAGTCAGGAAATAGCTTGGCCGGACGCTTGGAAGGGCTGGCAACGAAAAACCGAACCATTGTTGATGAACTCAGCGATGCAACGATCAACAGAGTTTACCCCGGGGGAAAGCCGCCGGTCGTACCGTATCAACCTGAAGAAAGAAAAGTTGTGCGGACTCCTCTTGGGACATCCGCCCCTTCTACATCTTCCCCTTTTACTATTCGTGACCCTGATTTCGAGAGCTACGAGAAAAAACCAGCTCTTGAAGAGCGGGGCTCATTTGAGGAGAGTGGATTTTCAAGTCAGGCCGAACGGGATTTGGCAGATGCCCTTAAAAAATGGACCCCTCAGAAATAAGCGAGGGTAAGGAGAGATTGTGCGTAAGCTGCTGAAATATTTTCCCAAACAATTGCGGGTGTTGCCTCTGTTGATTGTTGTAGCTTCACTGGCTTTTGTGGTGAGGATTGGCGATGCGGCTTTGCAAGTTCGTTCCTTGAGTGGTGCGGCGGAAGCTGCAGAAGAATCTGACACTAAAAAAAGTGAAGATGCTTCGGCTGAAGCAAGCGGAACACAGCCGCCTGCATCCGAATTGAAGGATGCGGCAAGCGATACTCCGAAACCTGCAGAAGAAAAGACAGCAGAAAAAGAAAAAACTTTGGAACCTAAGGAATCCTCGCCATCTTCGGAGAAAGAAAAGGGAGAGGCTGCAAAAAAAGAAGAAGCTCCTAAAGAAGGAGACCCCAAGAAATGGAGTGATGCTTCAGAAACGGAAAGTGATTACTCCACAGTTCGGAAAGAAATGTATCAGGACTTGTTACAACGCCGTCAACAACTGGACGCAAAAGAAAAGGTGTTGAGTGAGAGAGAAGCCTTACTGGAAGCAGGCCAAAAAGAATTGGATCGTAAGTTTCAGGAACTTTCTGGACTGCGGGATGAAATTCAAGAGCTTCTCAAAACCCAGTCAAAAGAAGAAGAAGCCAGAATTTCAAGTCTTGTCAAAATTTACGAAGGTATGAAGCCCAAAGATGCCGCACGTATTTTTAACACGCTTGATATGGATGTCTTGTTGCAGGTGGTAAGTCGCATGGGCGAGCGAAAATCAGGAGCAATCTTGGCCGCGATGGAGGCAGACAGGGCCAAGAGTTTGACCACTTTGTTGGCGGAACAAAAAACTTTACCAAATGTTCCCTTTGATTCTCCTGAGGTTCCTACTCCATAATTTGTTTGGTTATTTTCCAGATACTTTCTTCTGTAACACAGGGGTATGTTGTTTTCTCAAATATATTTGTTTGAAAAAGAAATGACTCCCTATTTGTCAGGGTTTTGTTAATCTTTTGCTGGAAATATAGGGGGTGCAATTCATGCGCACCCCCGTCTGGTTTGTCTTTGAGGAGAATTCTGTTATGGCCGTAGATAAAAATATGAACGTTTTGATTGTGGATGATTACAAAACGATGCTTCGTATTATCAATAACTTGTTGAAACAACTTGGATTTCCGAATGTTGATGAGGCCACCGATGGTGCTATGGCCCTTGATATGTTCAAGTTAAAGAATTACGGGCTGGTGATTTCCGACTGGAACATGGAGCCTATGTCTGGGATTGATTTGCTCAAACAGGTTCGGACATTACCCACCAACGGAAACGTTCCCTTTATCATGGTCACGGCGGAAAGCAAAACCGAAAACGTGATTGCCGCCAAGCAGGCCGGAGTTAGCAACTATATCGTCAAGCCGTTTAATGCTGAGACATTGAAGGGTAAGATGGTTACGGTCTTGGGTGATTTTTAATTAACACGTTTTGAATTTTTCTAGGAGATTTGTCATGCCGGACACGGGAACTCACAAACTAGAGCGGGACAAAGTCGTCCAAATTATCAGCTCGGTCATCGAAAAAGTAGAAGCAGCAGAGGATATTTCGCGGGAAATGATCTATGCAGAATTGCGTGCTTTGCGCGAGCTCATTGAAGAAACCCGCCGCGAAATTTCTGCGACGCAGATGGCGGATGTTTCAGGGAAGCACGTCCCAACAGCTACCGATGAGCTGGATGCTGTTGTGGCGGCAACCGAAGAAGCAACAGGCGCCATTATGGATGCTTGCGATTCTATTTCCGCACACGCAGATACTCTGACAAATGGATCGAAAGAGTTCTTGATAGGGGAAGTGACCAAAGTTCTTGAAGCTTGCTCTTTTCAGGACATTACCGGCCAGAGAATTACCAAAGTTGTCAGAAGTATTAAGACAATTGAGGATAAAATCAATCGCTTGATGGGGATTTTGGAAGAAAAAATTCCTGGAATTCCTTCAGCTATCAAAGATGAGGACCTGCGGGTTGGGGATGCGCGGCTGATGAATGGCCCACAACTGCCTGATAAGGCGATTTCTCAGGCTGATATTGATAAACTGCTGGCGGATCTCTTCTAGGAGTCTTTCAAAATATCTTGGAATTGTCTTAGGCTTTCTTGCCCCGCGGTCTTGCTGTGGCCTTCTCGCTGTGGCAATTTGGGTTTATGAACCGAATCCGGATTCTTGCCACGACTGTTACGGCTTTGGCCTTGTTCTCTCTTCCTCTTCACGCTGAAACGAAGGGGGAGGACATTATTGTGCGGGCAGGGAATCATGATGGCTATACGCGACTTGTTTTTGCGTGGCCGACTCCTCCTAAATATACCGCGAAAAAAGAATCTGGTTCCTTGGTTCTGAGTTTCTCAGAACCTGTGCATCTCAGTGTGACAGGTCCACAGCCTCAAAGTTTTCCCCGCATCAAAGGGTATCAGGTTCTAGGCCTTGGTGAAGTCAAAATTGATTTCGGGCCAGAGACGACTATTCGCCATTTTACGGCGGGCAATCGTTTGATCGTGGATCTTAAAGGGCCGGAACCATCAGCCCAACCGCCTGCGCAGGAAAAGAAACCCGAGGTAAAACCTGCGCCAGAAAAAATTGAACCTGCGGCGGCGGCTTCGGTTGTAACACCGGCTAAAGAACCTCCGGTTGTTAAAGAAGAACCAGTGAAGACTGCGGAGCCTATTCCCCCTTCTCCTCCTCCTGCGCTGGACCCTTACACTATTCAAATGACCTCGACACAGGCAATTGGGATTGCCGCGTATGAGAGGTTTTCTTCACTCTGGATCGTTGTGGACGTACCTGACTATCAACTGTTTCCTCAGTTGAGCGGCCCCAAGAAAGAAAGCCTCCCTGTCTTTGAACGCATAGCTTTTGAAGGAGGAACGGCTTTCCGGCTTAAGCTTCCTGCGGGGTATCATGTGCAAGGAGAAGGGGAAGGCTTGGTCTGGAAAATTTTTCTCTCCGGTACAGGGGCTCCAGCCGAAAAAAAACCAGTTGATTTCACACGAGTAGGAAGCGAGAAAGCAGAGGCTGGACAGGGTGATGAGAAAGAGGCAAAAAGCCAACTCGCTTGGCCATCAAAATCTGCACGGCAAATTCTATCTGTAACGGACCCAGATGCGGGTGATGTTGTCAAAGTGGTTACGGTTGGCAGCGCAGATGATTTTTCCGGTCCGGCACAGGGCTTTGTAGAAGTCTCCGCCTTGCCTGCGAGTATCGGGGCTGCTTTCCTGCCCAAGACAGATGACGTTGAAATTCGCAAAGGCAAAGAAGGGCGGATCGATATTCTTCGTCCCAATGGGCTGTCCCTTTCTGATGAAAAAAATGTTCTGGCTTTGAAGGCCAAAGATGCCTCGGACAAACAGAGCGATAAAAAACCGAGTGGAGAGCAGGGAGATTCTTCGCCAGCGTTTAGCACCATTTATAATTTCTCTAACTGGAGGATGGGAACGCCGGAGACTTTGAGCGAGAACCAGAGAATTATCATGTCTTCCCTTTCTGCAGAGAAAGACCAAAAAAAAGCCGAGGATTTACTGACACTGGCAAAGCTAGTCCTTTCTTACGGACAGGGACCTGAGGCGTTGGGATATTTGGATTTTGCTTTGCAAATGCTTCCTGATATTGCGAGTAACCCAGAATTTTTGGCTTTGCGCGGGGCGGCGGGGGCTTTGAGCGGAAAGTATGACCAAGCCTACAAAGATTTGGCCGCACCGAGCCTTGATGCAATCTCGGAAATTAAATATTGGCGTGGGTATGTTCTGGCGGGGCTTGAGGATTGGAAACAAGCAGGAGAAATTCTTCCCAAGGATGTCTCGATTCTTGAACGCTATCCTGTTGAAATCAAGGTTCCCCTTGCTCTAGGGCTTGCGGGGGTTGCTTTGCGGGCTGGGGACATTGGCACAGCCGAACAAGTAATGGAAAAGATATCTGAAGGAGTCGAGTCTCTTCATCCCGGGTATAAAGCTGCTCTTGAATATTTGCAGGGAGAAGCCAGCCGACAAAAGGGAGATATTCAGGCAACCAAGGATTTGTGGTTGCCATTATCAACTGGTCCAGATGATTTGTATCGGGCCAAAGCGGGCTTGGCGTTGACCTCCCTTGAGCTTGATAAAAAAGAAATCGATATGGACAAGGCGATTGATCGGCTTGAGGGGCTTCGCTATGCATGGCGCGGAGATGAGCTGGAGACGGCTATTAACGCTCGTTTGGGAAAGCTTTACATCGAAAAGGGCGACCACATGAAGGGGCTGACTTTGTTGAGGCAAGCGGCGAGCCTAGCTCCTGAGTCAGACCAAGCTAAGCAGATTAAAGAGAGTATGGTTGAGACATTCCGAACACTTTTTATGACGGATGCGCTCAAGAAAATTTCTCCGATTGATGCTGTCGCTATCTATGATGAATTTTCGGATCTGGCTCCTCAAGGCGATGAAGGGGATAAGCTAACCAGAAATATTGCCGAGCGTTTGGTAGATGCTGATTTGCTGCCACGGGCTGAAAATCTTTTACAGCACCAAGTCGATAACCGGTTGCAGGAACGGGAAGGGGCGGCGGTTGCTCTGCGTCTCGCCTCTTTGCAAGTGCTAGACGGAAAACCAGACAAAGCCCTTGAGACTCTCGCAAAGGCAGAAGCCTTTCTAAGCCAAGTCTCGCCTGACCTTGCGGCACCAGATCGGCGTCAAATTGCCTTGCTGCGGGCGCGGGCTTTGGCGGATCTTAAAAAACCAGAAGAAGCGTTTGCTGCGCTGGCCCTGCAAACACAAGAACCGGATGTTCTCCGGTTGCGTGCAGATATTGCTTGGCGGTCAAAACGTTGGCAGGATGCGGCAGATGCTCTGGAACAGATTATAACCTCTCAGGAAATTTCGCAGACTCGTCCCTTGACCGATGACCAAGCGGCAACAATTCTGAACTGGGGGGTTGCTTTGTATCTTGTGGATAATCGCTCGGTGCTGGCCAATTTGCGCGAACAATATAGTGACCCTATGGCTCAAACCACCCTAGCCAAAAAATTTGATGTGGTCACGCGTCCTCGTCAAAGCGCGTTGCTTTCAGATCGCAATACAATCAATAACATTGTTGGCGAAACAGATATTTTCAAGAATTTCTTAGAGAGTTTCAAAACAGACAATATTCCAACCTCTCCTAAGAAAGAAGCATTGCCAACACCTCCGAAACAGGCGGAATCGGCAGGAAAAGTTGCGCCGCCTTCGCCTTCCAAAAAACCTGATATTAAACTTCAGGGAGATGAAAACGGTCTTCTTAAAACGGATATGGTTCCGACAGATTAAAGGGCGGAGAGCCAAATTTCTTCTTGCTCGGCTAGCGCAACAACAATTTTATCGTAGCGTTTTTTGGTATCGGCCACTTGCGCAGGATTGCTGTAGAAATCAGGAGAAAGCATTTCAGCCTCAATGGTTTCTTTCTCTTTGCTAAGTCGCGCAATTTCTTTCTCGGTTTTTTCAAGAGATTTCTTGGAGGGAGATTTTTTATTATCTTTCACGGGTTCAACAGGTTTAGGAGCAGAAACTTTCTTCTCGTCCTTGCGTTCATCGCGGCGTGATTGAATGGTGAAGTTACGGTAGTCTTCGAGATCGCCTTCAAAGGGTGTACATTTCCCGTCCTTGATTAACCACAAACGATCTGCCACACGTTCGACCATGTTTGGGTCGTGGCTGACAATTACAACCGCGCCTTCATAGGCGTTGAGGGCCTGTACCAAGGCTTCCCGCGCATCAATGTCCAAGTGGTTGGTTGGTTCATCAAGCAAGAGGAGGTGCGGTGCGTCAAAGCTCATGAAGGCAAAAAGCAGCCTAGCCTTCTCTCCCCCGCTGAGCGAACCAATTTTGTTGTCGGCCAAATCGCGAGAAAAACCGAATGCTCCGAGTTTAGCGCGGACTTTCGGTTCCGTAATATCAGGGATTGTTTTGCGCATCAGACTCATCATTTCCTGATACGGCGTGCTTTCCACATTGAGTTCATCGGTTTGGTGCTGTGAGAAATAACCGATCCGAAGTTTCCCCGAGCGAAAAATTTCACCACCCATAATTCCCAATTTTCCAGCAATCAACTTCATCAAGGTTGACTTTCCGTTCCCATTTGCTCCGAGTAAGGCAATACGATCCTCACGGTCCACATTTTCATGGACATGGCGGAGAATGGGTTTCCCTTCGGTATAGCCAATATCTGCCTTTTGAATTGAAATCATGGGCGAGGGAATTTTATCAGGGTTGGGAAAGTTGAATTTTATGGCGCGAGCGGCAATCACGGCATCAACAATATCCATACGTTCGAGAGCTTTGATCCGGCTTTGGGCTTGACTGGCTTTGCTGGCCTTGGCCTTAAAGCGATCAATAAAAGCTTGCATATGAGCGCGTTCGGCTTGTTGCTTTTCATGCATTTTTTGCTGAAGCCCGCTTCGCAAAGCCCGCTCGCGTTCGAACGTGTCATAGTTTCCGGTGAAAAGCGTCAATTGCCCCTTGTCAACATGAACCACATGGTCCACGCATCTGTTGAGCAGTTCCCGATCATGCGAGATAATCATCATCGTGTGAGGGTAAGAGGTCAAATAGCTTTCCAGCCACATAATAGCTTCAAGATCAAGGTGGTTGGTCGGTTCATCAAGCAACAAAAAATCAGGCTCAACAAACAAAACCGAAGCCAGCATAACCCGCATTTGCCACCCGCCACTGAACGACGAAAATGGTTCATTCAGTTGAGATTCCTTAAAACCGAGACCTGTCAAAAGAGTTGCGGCCTTGGCCGGAGCGGCGTAGGCATCCATATCGGCAAGGGCTTGATAAATATCTGCAATCTTGTGAGGGTCTTCTTCGGTTTCAGAGTCTCTCCATAACTGAGCCATACGCTCATTGGCTGAAAGGACAACATCAATAAGGGGGGAATCTGTTTCGGGAATATCTTGCCGTACCATGCCCAGCCGCTGATTACTGCTCAAGCTAACCGCGCCGCCATCGGTATGAAGGGCTCCGGAAATCAATTTGAACAGGGTTGATTTTCCGGCCCCGTTGGCTCCCACCACGCCCACGCGCCACCCATCCATGACATTGAGTGTGCAATTGTCAAGGATCGTGCGTGCGCCAATACGATAGGTCAGATTAGAAATATTTAGCATAAGCTCACTCTGTTGTCTGGAGAGCTTATGGCACGAAAACCCTAGAAAAGGGAAGGGGTTTTTATTCCTACTCTCCGGAAACAGGCGCAGTAGGTACGGAGGGAAGCAAGGCTCCAGAAGCGGCTCCGGCGGCATCTCCCATTTGTGCCCCTGCGTCAAAGCTCTGGATCAAAGAAGCTGAGACCAAATGCCACCCATCCACCAAAACGAAGAAAATAATCTTGAACGGGAGGGAAATCACAATTGGAGGCAGCATCATCATCCCCATCGACATCAAAATTGAGGAGGTCACAATATCAATCACCAGAAAAGGCAAAAAGAGCATGAAACCAATTTCAAAAGCTCTACGAAGTTCGGAAATCATGAAGGCCGGAATAATGACTTGAAGCTCGACATCTTCGGCTTTCTCGGCTTTGGACTTCGAGACCTCAAGGAACAATTTCAAATCGGACTCGCGGACGTGCTTGAGCATGAAGGTTTTGAAAGGAAGAACCCCCCGCTTGAAGGCTTCCACTTCATCAATTTCTTCATTCATCAAGGGCTTGACTCCTTGCTCGTAAGATTGTTGCAAGGTGGGGGTCATAATGAAAAAAGTCAGGAAAATAGCCAAAGAAACCATAACAGTATTTGGCGGGGTTTGCTGTAACCCAATGGCGGAACGTAAGAATGACAAAACAACGATGATCCGCGTGAACGAAGTCATCATGATAAGAATAGAAGGGGCAAGGGACAGGACGGTCAGCAAAGCCATCATCTGAACCACGCGCCCTGTCACGGTTCCGGTGTTTTCTTCGCTTCCCATGTTCAGTGAAAGGACCTGTGCGGCGGCGGGATGAGTCGCAGCCATAACCAGATAACTCATTCCCAAAAACCCTGCGAGCACCAGCGTGCGGGCAAAAGGAAAGTTTCTGAGTTCGAAGTTCTTAAACAGACGGGTCATTTTTCTGTGTCTCGTGTGGAGGGGAAATAGCGGTTTCAACAACGGTTTCTCCATTTGGTCCCAGAATAACAAGATGTTGGACATTGTCACGCGCCAAAAGGATTGCTTTTCTTCTGGCATCAAGAGGGAGAATTTCAACGACATTCAATCGTCTTTGGTGTGCATTTAGAACAGAAGATTGCAGCCCAAGGCGGCGCAGCAGCAACCAAAGCCCCCCCATAAGGGCCAGCACGAAAAGAAGGGCCATGATAAAGCGAAGATAATCGGTCCAGATCATTCGGGAAATTCCTCTGTGGCGTTCACAATCGCTTGAATGTCTTTTAGCTGCTGGGTGAGGGAATCAAGAATGGTGATAAGGTCCCCCATTTTATTGAGGGTCTCTTCAAATTCTTGCACATCTTGGGATGGTGGGCTGTTGGTTATGTCCTCACACAGGGCGGCAACACGTCCCTTGATCTCCTCAAAATCCATGATCTCGCCTTGTTCCAATTTGGTCTGGGCTTGCTCAAGCTTATCAATTTCAGCTTTCAGACGGTCGAGAAAGGATGCGGTCATGGGGTTTCCTGTGAAGAAGTTTCCTTATCAACCAGAGACGCTTCAGAACTCAAAATAGCGTCAAATGGGTTTGGCTCGCCATTGGCCCTGTAAACATAGGAGAGAATCTCGGCCACGGCAAGAAAGGTTTCGGACGGGATAGGGCTATCTAGCTCAATTTTGGCCAGCATCTCGGCGAGAGCCGAATCTTCACGGACTTTAATGCCATTGGCAAAGGCAAGGTCCAGAATTTGTTCGGCAACTTTTCCGCGTCCGGCTGCGGAGATTCTAGGAATTTTTTGCCCATCTTCATGGGCTGTAATGGCAATGGCTGTCGGGTTTTTGGGCCTTTTCTTGATGTTTTCTGGCGGTGTGGCAGGCGTTTCGCCAGTGTCGAGCTGGTCAAAAGAGGAAGAAGAGCCAAGATCAGAAGGCGGAGGTTTTGGCATGGGACCTGCAAGGAGTCTGTGTGGGTAAGTTGTCCTAAAAGAAAAACACAAGGATATGGGTCATGACAATTGAAAATATCAGCCTTTTTCAGGCCATGAACGCAAAAATGAACTATTTGTCCCAGCGGCAGAAAGTTATTTCACAGAATGTTGCGAATGCGGACACCCCGGGCTATCAGCCTAAAGATCTGGAGAAAGTTGATTTTGGCAGGCTCTTGACCAACGTCACCAAGGAAAAAACACCATCGGTTCAGATGGTTACAACAGATGACTCTCATCTTCCTTTGAATAATGCAGCCTCTACGCGGGAGCAGGTCCAAAAGCGGACCTATGAAGTTGCCCCTAGCGGCAACGGAGTCATCATGGAAGAGCAGTTGATGAAATCCAATGATGTTCAGTTAAATTACAACATGATGGTGAATCTGTATCGCAGTAACGTCGATATGATTCGGACTGCCATGGGCAAGAGATAGGAACGAGGAGAAATAAACCATGTCAGACATGATGAGCATCCTACAAGTTTCGGGTTCAGGAATGCGGGCACAAAGTGAACGGGTGCGGGTCATTGCTGAAAATATGGCCAATGCCGATACGGCTCCGACCAAACCAGGTGAAAAACCTTACACGCGCAAAACGATTACTTTTGAGAATGTTCTGGATCGTCAGATTCATGAAAAATTGGTTAAGGTGAAGGACATTCAAGACGATACAAAGAGCGCGTACCAGAAAAAATATATGCCAGGCCACCCGGGGGCAGATGCAGATGGCTATGTTACGATGCCCAATGTCAATTCGTTGATTGAATCGATGGACATGAAAGAAGCTGGGCGGTCTTACGAGGCCAATCTGGGGATGTTTAGTCAAACCCGTGACATGATTAACAAGACCATCAGCTTGCTGGAATAGGGCGGCTTGTGTTAGAATAGAGAGATAGGAGTTTCGGAATGGTTGATGTGGTGTCTAATCCAGTTGCAGCGGCAAAAGCATATTCCAATATGGCCAAGACGGCCAGTCTTGGCGGTGGAGAGGCCCCATCGGTTGCCGCAACCCCTTTCGGAGATATGCTCGAACAGGCCACACGCTCGGCTATTGATACAATCCGCAGCGGTGAGAAGGCTTCGGCGGCTGGGATTACCGGAAAAATGGACCCCTTGGCGGTGACGCAGGCCTTGACGGC